>NZ_JBSVWB010000025.1:0-88864 GCF_054071795.1 Pseudomonas sp. SDO5271_S396 | reverse complement strand
ATCGCGCCGAGCACTTTCTCGCCAACAACAGAGTTTCCCTGTGGGAGCTGGCTTGTCGGATCGCCGCATCGCTGCGATAGCGCCGGCGCAGCCGACAGAGATGCTGCCTGCCCCCCCGCTTTCGTAGCCTCGCCGGGGCTCGACAACTCCCACAGGGGACTTGCAGCGGTTGGAAAAACTCTGCCAACAGGGCCATCGCGCCGAGCACTTTCTCGCCAACAACAGAGTTTCCCTGTGGGAGCTGGCTTGCCTGCGATAGCGCCGGCGCAGCCGACAGAGATGCTGCCTGCCCCCCCCCTGCTTTCGTAGCCTCGCCGGGGCTCGACAACTCCTACAGGGGATTGGCAGTGGCTGAAAAAATTCTGTCAGCAGGGCCGGGCGCTTTCTCGCCAACAATAGAGATCCAATGTGAGAAGCCGGCCTTGTCGAGGAGCGGGTTTAACTACCCGCCAGGCAACTGGGGGTGCCCGCAACCAATGCATCGATTGCGCAGCGAACCTTGGCAGGCATGTGCGGTGCTGCGGGCCAGACCACATGGATCGGCGAAGGCTGGTTGCGATGGTTCGGCAGCACAGCTTCCAGTTGCCCGCGCAATACGTAGTGAGCAATCAGCCAGCTTGGCAACCAGGCCAGGCCCACCCCCGCGATGGCGGCGTCGGCCACGGCCTGGAGGTCGTCCAGGATTAGCGGAGAGCTCAGCCGCGAACGCTGCGCAACGGCGCGGTAGGCAATCCCACGATGCCCGGCGAGGTCCGCGAGAGATTCGATACGCCCCACTCGTTGCAGGTACGCCGGTGACGCGGCCAGCCCCACCGACTGCTCGCCCAGGCGGCGGGCGCTCAAGCGGTCCGTGTCAGGCAAAGTGCCAATGCGCACGGCAATATCGAAGCCTTCCTGTGCCAGGTCTGTCATGCGGTCCGAGAAGCAAATCTCGATTTCCAGCGCCGGATAACGCTCCATCAACCCCCACAATGCAGGCGCCGCATAGTGATGCCCGAAAATCAGCGGCACGCTGGCGCGCAAGCGTCCGCGTGGCTGTTGTCGGCCACTGTCCAGCACTGACTCGGCGGCCTCCAACTCAGCCAGCGCCCGCAGACAGTGCTCGTAGTACGCCTGCCCATCTTCGGTCAGACGCTGACGCCGCGTGGAGCGTTGCAGCAGACGTGTGCCCAGGCGCGCTTCCAGTCGCGCCAGGCCTTTGCCCACAGCTGAGCGTGTGAGGTTCAGGCGTTCGGCAGCTTGCGTCAGGTTGCCGCTTTCGACCACCTGGAGGAACAGTTCAATGCCGTCGAAACGTGGAATGGCCATGTGTCAATTGTCGCTCTTTATTCCCTTATCAACGGAAAACTTATCACGAATAAAGAACTGGATTCCCCTGAAAATAATCCGATCCCCACCTTCAGGAGAATGTCATGCCATCCACCGCCACCGTGTCGGCCCTCAGCCCTCCACATACCCAACGAAATGGCCTCGCCCTCACCGCCGTGTGCCTGGTGCCCCTGATGTTCGGCCTGGAAATCTCCAGCGTGCCGGTCATCCTGCCCACCCTTGAACAGCAACTGGGCACGGGCTTCCAGGACGCTCAATGGATCATGAACGCCTACACCCTGGCCTGCACCAGCGTGCTGATGGCGGCAGGCACGCTGGCCGACCGCTTCGGACGTCGGCGCATCCTGGTGTTGTGCCTGTGGTTGTTTGGCCTGGCTTCTCTGGCTTGCGGACTGGCGGAGGATGCCGCCACCTTGATCGCCGCGCGTTTCGCTCAGGGCGTGGGTGGCGGAGCCATGATGATCTGCCAGTTCGCCATTCTGTCGCACCTGTTCCGCGAACCGGCGGCACGTGCGCGAGCCTTTGCGATCTGGGGTGTGATCGCCGGCGTGGGCCTGGGCTTCGGTTCCATCGTGGGCGCGTCGATCCTCGCTGTAGCGGATTGGCGCTGGGTGTTTCTCGTGCACGTGCCGCTCACCCTGGTCACACTGGGATTGCTGTGCATCAGCGTGCAAGAGTCCCGCGACCCGGCAAACAAGCGCCTGGACATCGCCGGCATGCTCACCCTGACCCTCTCGGTGTTTGCCCTGGTTTACTTCATCACCCAAGGCACCGAAAGCGGCTTCGGCACGCCAGCCATGCTGGGCTGGGCCGGGTTTTCGCTGGTCACGCTGGTGCTTTTCCTGGTGATCGAAAAGCGCAGCGCGCACCCGATGTTCGATTTCTCGGTGTTCCGCCTGCCGCGTTTCAACGGTGCGTTGATGGGATCGATTGGCATGAACTTCAGTTTCTGGCCGTTCATGATCTACCTGCCGCTCTATTTCCAGGCGGGCCTGGGCTACGACACCCTGACCACCGGTGGCGCGCTGCTGGCCTACACAGTGCCCACGTTGCTGGTACCTCCACTGGCCGAACGCCTCGCCTTGCACTACGGCGCCGAACGCATCATCCCAATGGGCCTCGGCCTGATGGGCTCAGGTTTTATCGCCATGGCTGCGGCCAACAGCGTCGAGCATCCGAGTATCGGGCTGGTGCTGCTCGGTTGCGCGATCGCCGGTATTGGCCTGGCCCTAACCAACTCGCCCACCACCAATACCACCACGGGTTCGGTGTCGGCTGATCGCGCGGGCATGGCCTCGGGCATCGACCTCAGCGCACGGTTGATTACCCTGGCATTGAACATTGCGTTGATGGGGCTGGTGTTGTTGCTGGGCATTGGTCATCGACTCGCCGAACTACTGCCCCTCGACACCGCCGCAGACTGGTCGAGCATCAGCCAGACTATTGCAGCGGGCAAGGTGGACGCCCTGAGCGCGCTGGGCCTGGCCGACTCGGCAGCCCGGTCCGCCCTGCGTCACGGCGTCGGCTGGGCCATGTTGTTCGCTGGCCTGGGCGCATGTGGGCTGGCGCTGTTGAGCCGGTATTTTTTCCGACCTATCCGATAAACGAAAACGGGCCTGCATCCGCAGGCCCGTCGTGGGGAGAGAAAGAACAGTCAGCTATTCAGCGCCGCGTTCTCGTTTTCCAGAAATTCCTCTTCAAGCGCATCATCGTTCACGGTGTTGGCCGAGCGATTTTTCGCGGCAGCGCGGGGCTTGCCTTGCAGTTTGCCGAACAGATGCTCCAGCGCATGTTCCAGCTTGGTGGCCGCACCGTCGATCGCCTGTTCCAGGGTATCGGCCTTGTGCAATACCGACAGCGGTTGATGGCCTTTTGGCCGCGCTTCCAGGCGGCAACTCAAATCATGGGGGCCCGGCTTGTCACCGTTCTCATCCCGCAGGTAGACCTCCACTCGGGTCAGGTCTTCTTCGTAGCGTTCGAGCGTGCTCTCAATGGTCGTACGTACCCACTCCTCCAGTCGGATGCTGCTTTCAATATGGTTATCGCTATTGACTTGGATTTGCATAGTTCTTCCCTTATTTCAGCTAGCTCGCGGGAGGTCACAACTGCAACACCGGTGTGGTGAAACCATGACCTCTTGATTACACAATTGAGCAGTCAGAAGAACAATTCAACCCCTTAGCAAAGATAAATCGCACATTACAAATTAAGTCTGACTACAAGCAAAAACGCTGGTAGGGTGGGGAGTTAGTTACATCTTCTTACGCCCGCCTTTCTCATCATTGCCCCTCTCCCAAGGGGTGCAATTCGCGAAAAATCCCGGCTTCTTCCACCAGCCAATCATGCACCGCCCGCACACCCGGATGGCTCAGCGCGCCCGGTGCGTAGAGCAGCACATAGCGCTTGTGATTGGGCACGGCAAGGCCAAAGGGGACGATCAAGGTGCCGCGCTCCAGCTCATCGTTGAGCAGGGTGCGTCGAGCGATGGCCACGCCCATGCCGGCGATGGCCGCCTCGATGGTCAGGTGGTTGCGGTTGAAGGTGTGCCCGCGCCGCACATCGGCGTCGTGGCAGCCGATGGCATTCAGGTAGAACTCCCACTCGGCGTACTCATAACTCCCACGCCAGGCGGTGATGTCGTGCAGCAGCGGGAAGTGCACCAGGTCGGCCGGCCCGTGCAACGGTGGGCGCCCGCGCAGCAGGCTTGGCGCGCACACCGGAAAGATCTGCTCGTCCAGCAGCGCTGTGGATAACAAGCCCGGGTAACTGCCGTCGTTGAGGTCGATGGCCAGGTCGAAGTCGCCTTCATGCAGGGCGATGCTGCTGTCTTCGGCCACCATGCGCAACTGAATATCCGGAAAACGTTGCTGCAACCGCGGCAGGCGCGGGGTCAGCCACTTGCCGAGAAACGACGGGATCGAACGCAAGCGCAAGGTTCCGCTGATCATCCCAGCATCCAGGCGCTGCAATTCAGCGTCGATACTGCCATAGGCCTCCCCCACTGTTTTTGCCAGCCGCTGGCCTTCGGCGCTGAGCTCCACGCCCCGGGCCCGTCGATGAAACAAACGAAACCCCAGACGCTCCTCCAATTGACGAATCTGCTGGCTCACCGCCCCCGGGGTGATGTGCAGTTCTTCGGCACAGCGGGTGAACGACAAATGCCGCGCCGCACAGGAAAAAACATGCAGCCAGACATACGTCTGGCCATGGAGAGGCCGCGTCATAGGGTTTAGTCCTGCTAAAGGGTGTCTTAGGATAATTCGTTGGTCAGTGCCGTTCCAGAGGCTCAGTATCGCGCCAATTCCGCTCGTCCTACAAAACATGGCAGCGATTTCTACTCCATTGCTTGTAAGGCTTTAGCATGGCTATCAGTGTTTTCGATCTATTCAAAGTGGGCATTGGTCCATCCAGTTCCCATACCGTCGGCCCCATGCGGGCGGCGGCGACCTTCGCCCAGGCCCTGACCGACCAACAATTGCTCAGCGAAACCCGCCGCGTCGAAGTGCGTTTGTACGGTTCACTGTCTGCCACCGGTGTCGGTCACGCTACCGATCGCGCCTGTGTCATGGGCCTGATGGGCGAATGGCCGGATCAGGTCGACCCCACCTCGATCAATCCGCGCATTCAGCAACTGCGTGAATCCGGTCGGCTATTGCTCGCCGGTCGGCAGGACATCGCCTTCAACTGGCAGCGCGACCTCCTGCTGCTGGACGAGAGCCTGCCCTACCATCCCAACGCCATGTCCCTGCACGCCTACGGCGACAACGGCCTGTTGAGCGAACAGACCTATTACTCGGTGGGCGGCGGTTTCATCATCGATGCCGCAGAGGCTGAGTCTGGGGCTGCACCGTCCGGCACCGTGCAGTTGCCTTATGACTTTTCCAGCGCCGCCGAGCTGCTGACCCTCTGCAACAAGCACGGCCTGCGGGTTTCAGAGCTGATGATGGCCAACGAGCGCGCGTGGCGCAGCGACGAACAGATCCGCAGCGGCCTGTTGCATATCTGGTCGGTAATGCGCGCCTGCGTGGAACAAGGCCTGCGCGATGAAGGCATCTTGCCGGGTGGCCTGGATGTGCCACGGCGCGCGGCGAAATTGCACCGCAGCCTGCTGGAAATCGGCAAGCCGAATGTCATCACCTCGACCCTGTCGGCCATGGAATGGGTCAACCTGTTCGCCCTCGCCGTCAACGAAGAGAATGCGGCCGGCGGGCGCATGGTCACCGCGCCGACCAATGGCGCGGCAGGGATCATTCCGGCGGTGCTGCACTACTACATGAAGTTCAACAGCGATGCGTCTGACGACGACGTGGTCAATTTTTTTCTGGCCGCTGCCGCAGTCGGCATTCTCTGCAAGAAAAACGCTTCGATCTCCGGCGCCGAAGTCGGCTGCCAAGGCGAAGTCGGTTCGGCCTGCGCCATGGCCGCCGCCGGCCTGGCGGACGTGCTGGGAGCCACCCCGGAGCAACTGGAAAACGCCGCCGAAATCGGCCTGGAACACAACCTCGGCCTGACCTGCGACCCGGTGGGCGGCCTGGTGCAAGTGCCGTGCATCGAGCGCAACGCCATCGCTGCCGTCAAGGCAATCAACGCCACGCAGATGGCCCTGCGCGGTGATGGCAAACACTTCATCTCCCTCGACCGGGTGATCCGCACCATGCGCGATACCGGCGCCGACATGCATGACAAGTACAAAGAAACTTCACGGGGCGGCCTGGCCGTGAGCTGGGTGGAATGCTGAGGAGCATTTCCTGACCGCCCCAACGTGAGCCCGCGCAAAAATAATAACGAGGCAATAATCGATGACCGATGTACGTACACCGGCAGCTGAAAATCCGGCTGCCACCGCCACCACCGTGACGTCCGGCTGGACCCGACACGACACCACCTGGATGCTCGGCCTCTACGGCACGGCCATTGGCGCCGGCACCCTGTTCCTGCCGATCAACGCCGGCGTCGGTGGCTTCTGGCCGCTGATCCTCCTGGCGCTGCTGGCCTTTCCGATGACCTTCTTCGCCCACCGTGGGCTGACGCGCTTTGTGTTGTCGGGCAAATCCGGCGATATCACCGAAGTGGTCGAAGAGCACTTCGGCGTGGGCGCGGGCAAGCTGATCACCCTGCTCTACTTCTTTGCGATCTTCCCGATCCTGCTGGTGTACAGCGTGGCCTTGACCAACACCCTGGGCAGTTTCATGCAACACCAACTGCACATGACACCGCCGCCCCGCGCCGTGTTGTCACTGGTGCTGATCCTCGGCCTGATGGCCATCGTACGCTGCGGCCAGGGGGTGATCGTCAAAGCCATGAGCGTGCTGGTATACCCGTTCGTCGCCGCCCTGCTGTTGCTGGCATTCAGCCTGATCCCCAACTGGAATGGCGCGTTCTTCGCCTCTGCCGCTGAGGGCATGCCGCTGCCGGTGTTCTTCAAGACCTTGTGGCTGGCGATCCCGGTGATGGTGTTCTCGTTCAACCATTCGCCGATCATCTCCGCGTTCGCGGTCGATCAGAAACGCGTGTACGGCCCCCAGGCCGAACGCAAAAGCAGCGGCATTCTCGCCACCGCCCACGGCATGATGGTGCTGACCGTGATGTTCTTCTGCTTCAGCTGTGTACTGGCGCTATCGCCGGCTGACCTGGCCGCCGCCAAGGCGCAGAACATTTCGATCCTGTCGTACCTGGCCAACCACTTCCAGACGCCGGTCATCGCCTACGCCGCGCCCTTGATCGCGCTGGTGGCCATTACCAAATCCTTCCTCGGCCACTACATCGGAGCCAGCGAAGGCTTCCAGGGTCTGATCGTCAAATCCCTGCGCAGCCGCCAGCGCACGCTGTCGTCGAAATGGCTGGAACGCTGCACCGCACTGTTCATGGTGCTCACCTGCTGGGCCGTGGCCACGTTCAACCCGAGCATCCTGGGCATGATCGAAACCCTGGGCGGACCGGTCATCGCATGCCTGCTGTTCCTGATGCCGATGTACGCGATCCGCCGCGTGCCATCCCTGCGCCAGTATTCGGGCCAGGTGTCGAATGTGTTTGTGGTGGTGATCGGGTTGATTGCGCTGTCTGCGATCGTTTTTTCCGTGTTGCCCTGAAATAGGACATGACGCATTTTCCCTGTGAGAGTGGGCTTGCCCGCGATAGCGATCTTTCAGACAAGCATTTGCTGTCTGATACACCGTAATCGCGGGCAAGCCCGCTCCCACAGGAGTATGCGGCACGGCCCTTGCTGTAGCGCTTGGGAGGGAAACGGACTTTGGCCGGTGGTCAGGCAACGCGAACTAATCCCGACATCGGTCGTCAATGACTGCAGGTTCTTATCAGGCGGTACGCACCATGGACAATCCTTTTCAGATCATCACCGACACCTTTACCCCCGACTACCGCGTCAACTTGAGCATCCAACGGCTCGACGGCAGCATCATGCTCACCCTCTCCAATGAGGACGGCGTGGTGGCCAAACGCATGATCAGCGCCGAGCAGCGCAACGACCCGCAGCGGCTCAAGCGCCTGGTACAAAGCATCCAATTCGGCATTGCCATCGAGCAGGGCCACAGTGCCCTGGACATTCTGGCCGTGATGACGGAGGGCGACAGCCACAAACTCTTGCAGCCGCCAGCCTCCCGCACCTTGCCCTTCAGCGTCGGGCTTTAAAGCTCGCCCTTCTCGGTTTCCAGGCTCGCCTCGCCCTTGCGACGCGGGCCTTCGACCTTCACCGACGGAAACGCCGACGACGCATAGCGCACCACCAGAATCGAGAACGCCAACAGCAGAATCCCGCCGCACAGGTAGATGATGCCCAGGTCCGGCGGGTTGTGGTGGGACACGTTGGAGATCAGCAGACGTGTGAGTGCGGTGATCGCCACGTAGATCAGGAAGCGCACCGGCATGTGGTTGGTCTTGAAGTAAATCCCGACCATCGCCCCCAGTTCCAGGTAGATGAACAGCAGCAGGATGTCATCGATCTTGATGTGCCCATTCTCCAGCATCCCCAGGAATTCCATCACCGCCGCCCAGGCGGTCACCGCACCAATGGCGAACAGCGCAAGGTAGTGGAACGATTCGACGAACAGGTTACCCAGGGACTCGGCCAGCTCATGCACGTTCTGGCGCAGCCTTTCGGCCCAGTTGATTTTCACGATGATGCTTCCTTAGGTCGACTCGACCGGATAATGCGGGTTGGACGTGACGGTTGTTCTGCATGCAGAAAAAAGGCCAGAGGCCGATATAGGATGATGGCGGCGTGACATGAGGCACGCCGAACCCGCCATTTAGCGGCTACATTAAAAAACTGCTACCCAAACCCCGGTGGTTTGGCTTAACCTTTTAGCTGTATATAAATACAGTACCGGCAACACCCGAACACAAGGGCCACTCCCCTTCACTACTGCACCCTGATGACGAGGCCAAAAAATGGCTGTTGAAACCCTGTATCGCAGTACCCGCGACTTGGAGACTACATTCGTGGATCGCAAACTTGCCGACGCACACGACCAGATGCTTGAACTGGCAGAGTCTCTGATGGACGTCCTGTTGAAAAACGTCGAAGGCTTGACTGAAAAACAGGCAGAAGATGCCGGTATTTTCATGGCCAAGAACCGCGCAGCGTTCGCGGCGGCGTTCAAGAACAACGCCGCCGCACTGGCGGAAATCGGTCAGCCCGAAGCCGAGTAAGGGGGGCATGCCCCCTTGTTTTCCACCTTTATGTACCACTGTGTATAGGCGCACCGGCGCGACATATTGAGGATACAAATCACCTGTCTACTGGGTCGGCATCCACCTTTCATTGCGAAAGGCAAATGCGCAAACATCTCGGACCCGGAGAACAAAAATGCACACCTCAGCACCGGTTGATCGCCTGCACGTCAACACCTATACCAATGGCCTCATCGGCCCAAGCCAGAAGATGCTCGGCCCGCTCGCCGACGGCGGCACGCTGGTCACCGGGACACCGCCTGGCTGCTGGGGCCCGATGATCACGCCGGCGTTCGAAGGCGGCCATGAAGTGACACAGCCCGTCTTCATCGACGGTGCCGAAGTCGGTGATGCCGTCGCCCTGAAAATCAAGCGCATGCGCGTGACGTCCCAGGCCACATCCTCCGGCGTGATGAGCTTTGTCGAAGGGCGTTATCACGGCGATCCCTTTGTCGCCAAGTTCTGCTCCAACTGTGGGCAGGAACACCCCGCCAGTCATGTCGAAGGCATCGGCGCCGACGCCATTCGCTGCAATGCCTGCGGTGCGGAAGTCAGCGCGTTTCGTTTCAGCCATGGCTACGTCATCGTGCTCGACGACGAGCACCAGGTGAGCCTGACCGTGAACCAGGCCGTGGCCGATCGCCTGGCCGGTCGGGCGCCCGAAATCGCGGCGCTGCCGGAACTGTCCGCACAGCACTCCATTCTGTCCCTGGCCCGCGCCGATATCCCTGGGCTGGCCGCCCATATGCGCCCCTTCCTCGGCAATATTGGCACCACGCCTTCGCGCGACCTGCCGGACTCCCACAACTGCGCCGACTTTGGCCAGTACCTGGTCGGCGCGCCCCACCGCTACGGCATGACGCATGAGCAATTGCATGCGGCAAAAACCGATGGGCATATGGACACCAATTCGGTACGTGAGGGTTGCGTGCTGATCTGCCCGGTGAAAGTGCCGGGCGCCGGCGTTTACATGGGCGATATGCACGCCCAGCAAGGCAATGGCGAGATTGCCGGGCACGCCACCGATGTCTCCGGGGAAACCGAACTCACCGCCCACGTGATCAAGGGCCTGAGCCTCGAAGGCCCGATCCTGCTGCAAAATCTCGATGACCTGCCGCCCATGGCACGCCCGATGACCGCCGAGCAACGGCAACACGTCAAGGCATTGGGCGAGCGCTGGGGGCAGGTCGAAATCGAAGAGAATGGGCCCATTACCTTTATCGGCAGCGGCGCCAACCTCAACCTTGCCACCGACAACGGCCTGGAACGCGCCGCTGCGGTAACCGGGTTGTCCCTGGATGAAGTGCGCAACCGCGCCACGCTCAACGGCTCGATTGAAATCAGCCGATTGCCGGGGACGGTCCGCGTCACGATCCTGTGCCCTATGCATATCCTTGACCGCATCGGGCTGGGCTCACTGGTACGCGAGAAGTACCAGCTCTGACACTTCAGCGGTACAGCAAGCGCTCGGCCAGCTCGTCCGCCACCCGTGCGGGCGAGCGTTTTTCCGCCTGGGCGTGGGCAAAGATTTCCGTCAGGCGTGAACCGATATTCGACAAGTGGGCGGTGATGGTCGCCAGCTCAGCGCCGCCATGCTTGAGCGCCACGTAGATCAAGCCACCGGAATTGATCACGTAGTCAGGCGCATAGAGGATGCCCCGGCCCTCCAACTGATCGGCGACTTGCAGGTTGGTCAATTGCGCACTGGCAGAGCCAGCCACGGCGGCACAGCGCAGTTGACCGACGCTGTGGCGATTGAACACGGCGCCAAGCCCGCAGGGCGCAAGGATATCGCAAGGCGTGCTGAGCAGGGCGTCGTTGGCGATAGGGTGTGCGCCCAGTTGCTCCATGGCCAGTTGAACCTTGCCATGGTCGATGTCGCTGACCAGCAGCTCGGCACCCGCCGCATGCAATTGTTCGGCAAGGGCGTAACCGACATTGCCCAGCCCCTGGACTGCCACACGCAACCCTTCGAGGTTATCGCTGCCCAGACGCGCCATGGCCGTGGTGCGAATGCCGGTGAACACCCCCATCGCCGCATGGGGCGAGGGGTCGCCGGCGGCGGTGGTGCTGGTGACGAAACGGGTTTGTTGGGCGATGCAGTCCATGTCGGCAACTGAAGTGCCACTGTCGATCGCGGTAATGAAGCGGCCATCGAGCTGTTCGATGCAACGACCAAACGCCTCGAACAAGGCCGCGCGGCTTTCCACATGGGCCGGACGCAGGATCACCGCCGTTCCGCCGCCCACCGGCAGACCCGCCAGGGCCGCTTTGTAGCTCATGCCCCTGGCCAGGCGCGCGGCATCGGCCACGGCACTTTCGTCGTCGGGGTAGGAAAGGTAGCGACAACCGCCCAGCGCGGGGCCCAGGCGGCTGTTGTGGATTGCTATGACCGCCTTCAGCCCGGTTACCGGGTCGATGCTCAAGTGCAGCGATTCAAGGCGGGTGCTGTGCATGAGAGCGAACATCGTCAAGCTCCCGAATCACTTCTGGTAGAGGCCCAAGTATAGGCTTGCGGCAGAAAACTGCCGGAGCGCGCTGGAATAAGCCGTGCGGTTTCGCGGGCGCGGCGACATAAGGGAGTGGGAAACTTCTCAAGGTGCTGGACGAAAATTCACGGCAAGGCTAAAACGGGGGCATCCGCCGGAGAACGCAATGAATCCCCGCACAGCCTTTCTCGCCTGCCTGGAACGCTCCCCCCCTGCGCTGTTCGAAGCGGCGCTGTGGATTGCCGCCGAGCATGACCCGGCGGTGCAGCCCTTGGCGATCCTGCAGGATTTCACCGCACTGCAACAGCAGGTCAGCCTGGGGATGCCCATGCTGCCGGCGGATGAACTCGGCCAACCCTTGCTGCGCCGCATGAATGACCTGGGTTTTGCCCAGGACGACTTCACTCCGCTGCGTCCCGCCGCCGCGCTGCTGGACAAGGTATTGCAGCGCAAGCGCGGGCAGCCCCTGGCCATGGGCCTGATCGCCCTGGAGCTGGCGCGCCGCCTGAACATTCCCATGGTGGGCGTGAACTTCCCCGGCCACTTCCTGTTGCGGGTGCCCGGTGCCGATCACTTGCTGGACCCTTGCGGCGGGCGGCGCCTGTATCCCAACGATTGTCGCGAGCTGCTGCAACGCCAATACGGTCCCAACCTCAAGTTACAGGCCGACCACCTGCACACCGCCGACCCGCGCGCGATCCTGCAGCGCTTGTCGCGCAACCTGCGGCAACTGCACCTGTCCAACGACGCCCCGCTGGATGCCCTGATCGACGCCGAGCGCGTACTGGAACTGGGCAACGCCAGCGCCGCCGATTACCTGGCCCGGGCCAGCCTGTACCAGCGCCTGGACTGCCCCAACGCCGAGCGGTTCGATCTGGAGCATGCGCTACTGCTCAGCGAAGACCCGATCCAGCGTCTGCGCCTGACCGAACGCCTCGGGCACCTTCCGCCCAACAGCGTTGTGCACTGACAAGCCAGCTCCCACATTTGATCGGCAGTGAATCAGTGATGTGACGGCGCCTTGAGAATATCCCCATGCAACGGGCTTTTCGGTGGCTCACTCCCCGGCGAGCGCACCTGGATGATCAGCAACGCCGCCATCACCGCCGGAATCGCGCAGAAGAAGAAAATCTGCGCCACCGGAATATGCATCGCCAGCAGCAAACTGCCGAACAACGGCCCCAGGATGGATCCGAACCGCCCCACACCCAGCGCCCAGCCCGTTCCCGTGGCACGCACGTGGGCCGGGTAGAAGTTGCTGGCAAACGCGTTAAGGGTCAGTTGACCACCAATGATGCAAAACCCGGCGGCAAACACACAGGCCACCAGATAGCGGGGGTTGTCATGGTTCAGCCCCAGCAGAATCGTGCACACCGCCGCCGCAGCCAACACACCGGACAGTAGCCGCACCTTGCTTTTCAGTCGGTCGGCAAACCAGGCCATGCCGATGGCGCCCAGGGTGCCGGCGAACAGGAACATCGAGGTCACCAGGTTAGCTTCCTTGAGCACCAGGCCACTTTCCAGCAACAGTGAAGGCAGCCAGCTGATCATGAAATACAGCAGGATCAGGCTGACAAAAAAGGTCGACCAGATAAGCAGCGTGGGACGCGCGTAGCCATTGCGAAACAGCTCCAGCACCGTCAGTTTGCTGCCCTGGGCCTGACGTGTGTCTTGCTCCGTCGCCAGCGGCGGCTGCCAACCCGGCAGCACCTGCGCCGTGACCGCTTGCAACCGGCGATACGGCGGCGCGTCGCGCAGCAGGCGCGGAAGGGATTCGGGCAACAGCCACACCAGGAACGGAAACAGCAGCAAGGGCGTCACGCCACCGGCCAGGAACACCGCCTGCCAACCGAAGCCCTCGATAAACCCGGCAGCCACAAAGCCCCCCGCCGCACCACCGAATGAAAACCCGCAGGCCGCCAGCGTCACCATCAGGGTACGCAAGCGTGGCGGCGAATAGTCCGACATCAATGCCATGGCACTGGGCATCGCACCGCCCATGCCGATGCCACAGATAAAGCGCGCCACCATCAAAGTGCCGAGCGAGTTGGCGAACACCATCAACACCGTGAGGCTGGCGTAGATCAGCACGCAACCCAGCAGGATGCGCCGCACACCAAAACGGTCCGCCAGGGGCGTCACCAACAGCGAGCCCAGGGTCAGCCCCAACAGGTTGGCGCTGAACACCGGACCGAACGCGGCCTTTTCCAGCGCCCAATCCTTGGCCAGTGCTGGCACCACATAGCCCAGCACCTGGGCGTCATAACCATCGGTGACCAGCAGCAAGGCCAGCAACAGAAGAATCAACCACTGGTAACGCGACACCGGGCGGGCGTCGAGTGCCGCACGAAAGCTGGCAATCTGATTGTGCATCGCAAGAACCTGCTTTTATTTTTATGAGCCAAAACGTCAGGCAGCCGGGGTATCCGGCTGGTTGGCAGGATGTGCCTGCACGAACGCCGGGTGCTGTGCTGCCAGCGCCGCGACGCGCCCGATGCGCGGGTAGGCCGCCAGCGGCACCTTGAAGCGTTCGGCGGCGTACAACTGAGGAATCAGGAACACATCGGCCATCCCGGGTTGTTCGCCAAAACAAAAACCCGTGTCGCCGATCAATTGCTCCACCGCCCCCAGGCCCTGACTGACCCAGTGACCGATCCATTCCTGTAGCTGTGCCTCGTCATGTCCCCATTGGCGCAACAGGTTCTGAGTACTGGAGTTATGCAGTGGGTGGATATCGCAGCCGATGATCGACGCTACCGCACGCTCATGGGCACGGGTCGCCAGGTCTTTTGAAAGCAGCGGTGCCTGGGGATAACGCTCTTCCAGGTATTCGATGATCGCCGGTGACTGAATCAGCAACTCGCCGTCATCGGTGCGCAAGGCGGGAACACGGCCCTGGGGGTTGATCGCCAGGTAGGCCGGCTGCCGATTGGCCCCGCCCGCCGGCACCAACAGGTTGACCGGCACGGCCGTGGCATCCAGCCCCTTGAGCGCCAACGCAATGCGCACCCGGTATGACGAAGTGGAGCGGTAGTAGGTGTAGAGTTCCATCGCCCTGCCCTCTTAGCGCGCCGCGATCACAGTGCCCCGGCATTCGCCGAAGCCGATGGAGGCAAAACCTTCGCGACTGCAACGCGCCCGCAGGATGATTTCGTCACCGTCCTCGAGGAACTTGCGCACCTCGCCGGACGGCAGCTCGACCGCTTTCTTGCCACCCTCGGTCATTTCCAGCAGGCTGCCGAGCTGACCCGCCTGCGGCCCGGACAACGTGCCCGAACCGAACAGATCACCCGCTTGCAACTGGCAACCGTTGACGCTGTGGTGCGCCACCAATTGCGCGACCGTCCAGTACATGTGCAGGCTGTTGCTCAAGGCCAGGCGATGGGCCGGCAGGTTCTGTTCACGCATGGCGGCGGTGGTCAGCAGGACTTCCAGTTCAATATCCAGCGCACCGGCGGCCTGATCCCGCTTGTCCAGCAAGTACGACAATGGCTGCGGGTCGCCTTCCGGCCTTGCCGGCTGCGCCTTGCGGAACGGCTCCAGCGCCTCGACGGTCACCACCCACGGAGAAATGGTGGTGATGAAACTCTTGGACAGGAACGGCCCCAGCGGCTGGTATTCCCAAGCCTGGATGTCCCGTGCCGACCAGTCGTTGAGCAGGCAGAAACCCGCGATGTGGTCCGCCGCGTCGCCAATGGCGATCGAGTCGCCCATGGCATTGCCCTGGCCGATCCAGATACCCAGTTCCAGTTCGTAGTCGAGCCGCGCGCAGGGGCCGAAGGTGGGTTCGGTTTGTCCAGCTGGCAGAGTCTGGCCTTTGGGTCGGCGCACGTCGGTGCCCGAGGCGCGAATGGTTGACGCACGGCCGTGGTAGCCAATCGGCACGTACTTGTAGTTGGGCAGCAATGGGTTGTCGGGGCGGAACAGTTTGCCCACGTTTTGCGCATGTTCGATGCCGACGTAGAAATCGGTGTAGTCATTGATCCGCGCCGGTACGTGCATCTGGCAATCGGCGGCACGGTGCAACACCTGGGCCTCACGGGTTTGCAGCTTGCTGCCTTCAGCCAGCAGCTCCAGCAGGCGTTCGCGCAAGGCCACACGCGGGCCACGGCCCAGTTCGAAAAACCCGTTCAATTGGCCACCGGCGGTCGCCTCGACGGCGCGGCGGGCTTCCCCCTGGAATTCATCGAGGGCGGCGTGCAGATCCAGGATCGCATCACCAATCGCCACGCCCGCGCGCGGTGCCGAGCCATTGATGCTGAACACGCCCAGCGGCAGGTTCTGCAGGGGAAAGTCCGAATGACCATTGGCGGAAGCTACCCAACTGCGGGTAAGGGTGGGCTGAGTCATGGTTATCTCCGGTTCGGGTTGAAGGTGACGGGCAGCGAGGCCCAGCACGCGTCGTAAGTGTTTTGCCGTTGCGGGCATTCCAGGGCGAACTGGGTGGGACGCAGCACTTGGCTGGTCTCGAACATGAACGCCATGGTGCTATCGATCTTGTGGGGCGCCAGTTCCGCGTTGATGGCTTTGGTGCAGGTCTCGCCGTCCGGGCCGTGGGCGCTCATGCAACTGTGCAGCGACGCGCCGCCGGGCAGAAAACCCTCGGCCTTGGCGTCGTAGGCGCCGTGGATCAGGCCCATGTATTCGTTCATCAGGTTGCGGTGGAACCACGGTGGGCGGAAGGTGTTTTCAGCCACCATCCAGCGCGGCGGGAAGATCACGAAGTCGAGGTTGGCCAGGCCGTGGGTGCTGGTGGGCGAGGTCAGTACGGTGAAAATGGACGGGTCCGGATGGTCGAAACTTACCGTGCCGATGGTGTTGAAGCGGCGCAGGTCGTACTTGTACGGCACGTTGTTGCCATGCCACGCCACCACGTTGAGCGGCGAATGGTCCAGCTCGCAGGCCCACAGCTCACCGAGGAACTTCTGCACCAGCGTGGTCGGCTTTTGCAGGTCTTCGTAGTGGGCCACCGGGGTGAGGAAGTCTCGCGGGTTGGCCAGGCCGTTGCTGCCGATGGGGCCCAGGTCGGGCAGGCGCAACGGCGCACCGTGGTTTTCCGCGACATACCCGCGCACTTGGGCGTCCAGCAGTTCGACGCGGAATTTAAGACCCCGCGGCAGCACGACGATGTCCAGCGGCTCCACCTCCAGCACGCCCAGTTCGGTGGCGATACGCAGACGGCCTTGCTCGGGAACGATCAACAGTTCGCCATCGGCATTGAAAAACACCCGCTCCATGGAGCGGTTGGCGCGGTAGTGATGAATGCTGATGCCTGAAGGTTTTTCCGACCCGCAATTAGCAACCATCCCTACGAGCCCATCGATGAAGTCTGTCGGCTCGCTCGGAACATCCAACGGGTTCCAGCGCAGGCGATTGGGCGTCACCGGGCCCAACGGGCCACCGGACAATTGCCGTTCAAGCTTGACGAACGCCGGGTGATTGGCCGACGGCTGAATGCGGTACAGCCAGGTACGCCGGGCTTCGCTGCGCGGCATGGTGAAGGCCGTACCGGAGAACAGTTCGGTGTACAGACCGTAAGGGGCTTTTTGCGGGGAGTTCTGGCCGACGGGCAGCGCACCGGGCAGCGCCTCGCTGGCGAATTCATTGCCGAAGCCGGACAGGTATTCGAGGGTCATGGATCATCCTCAGCTCGGAAGTTGTTTTTATCGTAATCCAGTTACGCATAACGTAATTTGATCACTCTCGACCGTCAAGCTATAAAGACGCCCACTTATCTCTCGGATTCTCGCCCTTCCATGGAAAAGCCCCGCGACACCGGTAAACAGAAAGTCCGCTCGGCCGAAGTGGGCACCGACATTCTCAAGGCGTTGGCCGAGCTGTCGCCAGCGACCTCGCTGTCGCGCCTGGCCGACCACGTGCAGATGCCGGCAAGCAAGGTGCACCGCTACCTGCAAGCGTTGATTGCCTCGGGGTTTGCCGAACAGGACACCGCCACCAACCATTACGGCCTGGGCCGCGAAGCGTTGCGCGTGGGCCTGGCGGCGCTGGGCAGCATGGATGTGTTGAAAGTCGGCGCGATGCCCTTGGCGGAGTTGCGCGATGAATTGAATGAAACCTGCTTCCTGGCGGTGTGGGGCAACCAGGGCGCGACCGTGGTGCAGATCGAACCGGCGGTGCGCGCCGTCACGGTGGTCACGCAGTTGGGCTCGGTACTGCCACTGCTCAGCTCCTCCACCGGACTGGTGTTCAGCGCCTACCTGCCCACCCGGGAAACCGTGGAATTGCGCGAGCGCGAGGTCCAGGCCGGACTCGCTCACGCCCTGGCGGACGACCAGGCCTACGCCACTGCGTGCGAGCAGATCCGCCGCCGTGGCCTGCATTTTGTGCATGGTTTGTTGATGCCGGGGGTGGATGCGCTCTCAGCGCCAGTGTTCAATGCCATCGGCCAGGTGGCGGCGGTAATGACCGTGGTCGGCCCGACCTCGCTGTTCCACGCCGACGAAGACGGCCCGGCGGCGCAGCGTTTGCTGGCCGCCACCCGCGCCGTGAGCTGGCGCATGGGCTATCAGCCCTGAGCTAGTCGTGCCATTGGGTCAGGGCCAGCGCCACACGATTCTCCAGCGCGCGGACCGGCGCGGCATCGCTGAGGTAGTTATTGCTCACCATCGAGAACACCAGGCGTCGCCCGCTGGCGTCGGTGATATAGCCGCTCAACGACGACACGCCGGCCATGGAACCGGTCTTGGCGTGCAGGTTGTTTTCCGCCGCTGTGTCACGCAGGCGGTAGCGCAGGCTGCCACCGGTCATGCGGTCAGGGTTGCCGGCGATCGGTAAAGCGTTGTACCAGGCGTCAAACCACGGCTGCCGGGACGTGGCCAGCAGCAAATCGGTAAGGGTTTGCGACGACACCAGGTTGCGCCGCGACAAGCCTGAGCCATCGACCTGACTGAGCGTCATCGGGTCCAGGCCCTGGCGCCGCATGAAATCCGCCACCGCCGCGACACCGGCCTGTGCTGTCCCGGCATTGGACACCTTGCGGCCCATGGCCTTGAGCAAGACCTCGGACATGTTGTTGTTCGATAGTTTGAGCAGCGGCGTGATCAACGTTTGCAGCGGTGCCGAGCGATGCTCGGCCAACACCGTGGCCGTCGCCGGGCTGGCGCCGCCGATCACCCGACGGCCCAGCACCTTGATCCCCTGCTGCGCCAACGTCTGTTCGAACAGGTTCGCCACCAGTTGCGTCGGCTCCCACACACTCACCCATTGCCGGTTCTGCTTGCCCGGCGCCAATGCCCCGCTGAGTTGCAGCAGGTTGGTGCCGTGCTGGCGGGTGATCGCATAGCTGTTGCCGGGGCCGCTGACGGCGCGGTTGTTGAGTTGCACGTAATCGGTGGACGGGCTCACCACCACGCTCACCGGCTGCCCCGCCATGACCGGCGCCTTCGCCGTTACCTGCAGAGTGCCGGCATCGAAGTCCGTATTGGGCGACACGGTCAGCGCGGAAATCTGCGCACCGTAGTAGGTGCTTTCGTCGTCCTGCGACCAGTCCACACCCAGCCGTTCGCCATCGAACCAGGTGTCATCGAACACCAGATCGCCCTGCACCTGCCGCACGCCCTGGCTCGCCAGTTGCGCGGCCAAGGCCTGGTAATCGGCGAACTGCAAGGTCGGGTCGCCCAGGCCGCGCAGGTACAGGTTGCCGGCCAGAACCTCACCTTGCTGGCGGCCATTGCTCAGCAACTGGGTGGAAAAACGATAATCAGGGCCCAACACCTCCATCGCCGCCGCAGTCGTCAGCAACTTGAGATTGGAGGCAGGGATCAACCGCGTGCGCGGATTGTGTTGATACAACGTACTGCCGCTGCGGGCATCGCGCACCGTCAGCGAGACCGTAGCGCCATTGAGCACCGGGTCAGTCAGCAAGTGCTCCAGGGTTGCCGAGGTGGAGGTCGGTGAAACGCTGGCACAGCCCCCCAGTAAAAAACTCAAGCCCGCCAGCATCGCGCTGGCATGCATCCGTCTTCCCAACTGCATCAGTACCGTTTTCCGCAAAACCTTCAGTGGTGGCCACGCTAACAGCTCCACCCCTTTGTTGCGAGCGGGCAAGCCTGCTCACCACAAAAGCACCAGCACAAACAAAGCTCTCTGTAGTGAGCGGGCTTGCCGAATCGTCGTACCGCCCGCGCCGGGGCGCGAAGCACCCCCAATAGCAACACCGCGATTCAACCGCAAAATCGCAGCCGCAGGTCTTGGGGCCGCTGCGCAGCCCAGCGCAGGGCAAGCCTGCTCACTACAATAAGTACCGTTAGAACGTGAGGGTGCTGGACACCGACACCTGCCGCGCATCACCGATGGAAACGAACTGCGTATTCACCGATGAGGTGTAGTAAGTGCGGTCGAACAGGTTCTTCACATTCAGCTGGAACTTGACCTTTTGCCCATCGATTTTGGTGTCGTAAGTAGCGAACGCATCGGCCACGGTGTAGCTCGGCAGCTCAAAGCTGTTGGCTGCGTCTCCTGCCCGCTCGCCCACATACCGCGCCCCCGCGCCGACCCGCAGTTGGTCGCCGCCCAGAATGCTGCCGACGTCATACACCGCCGACAGCGAACCGGTATTTTTTGCCACGTTCTGCAGGCGATTGCCTTTAAAGGCGGGGTCTTGCGTCACCTCGGCGTCGGTGTAGGCATAGCTGCCGATCAGGCTCCATTTGTCGGTCAATTGCCCGCTGGCGTCCAGTTCCAGACCACGGGAGCGCACCTTGCCGGCAACGCTGTAGACCGAGGCCAGTCCATCACCGACCTGCACCAGCACGTTGCGTTTCTCGATGTCGAAGAGGGCCGCGCTCGCCGTGATGCGCCCCGGCAGGTCGAACTTGCTGCCCAGCTCCCAGGCCTTGGATTGTTCCGGCTCGAGACTGCCGTCGAGTACGCTTTTGTTCGCCAGCGGTGCGATGGTGGAGTTGGGTTTGAACGACTCCGTGTAGCTGCCGTAGAACGACAGCTCATCGGTATAGCGATACACCAGCCCCGCGCGCGGCACCCATTTCTGGCCGTTGCCGTCAGTGTTGGCGGTGAACGGTACGCCCTTGCCGGCATATTGGTCGTACATCTGGTAGCGCGCGCCGCCCACCAGGATCCACTGGTCGTTCAAATGAATCGCATCCTGGAAGAACAGCGAATCACTGCGCAACAGGTCGGTCTGGTTGCTGTCCGGGGCGCTGACGTTGGTGCCCGCCACCTCGTTGCCATACACCGGGTTGTTGTAGTTGAAGACACCGCGCGGCGCCTGGCGAATCAGGTCGGCCCGGTAGATTTTGCGGTACTCGTCGTCCAGACCGAACACCAGGTCGTGCTGCATGCCCGCGAGGTTGACCTTGCCCTCAAGGCTCGTGGTGGCGAAACGGTCAGTGGTCAGCGCGCCCTGGGTACCGTCCATGCTGCGGGTGAGGGTGCCGTTGGTGTTGACCTTGACCACCCGCACCTGGCTGGCATCGTACGTCTCACGGTTCCAGCTGTAGCCGAAGTGGACTTTCCAGTCATCGTTCAAGTCGTGGTCGACTTCGAGACGATACAGGTCGGAACGGCCCTCCATGTTGTTGAACGGCTCATCCAGGCGACGGGTCGCGGGGATGTTCAGCGGGTGATTGGTCTTGGGGTCGATGGCGGTGCCCCGGTCGAACGGCGAGAGAAATTCGCGGTGTTCGTAGGCGAAAACCACTTTGGTGGTATCGCCGTACCAGGCCAGGGAAGGTGCGATCAGGCTCTCGCGGTGGGTGCCGTAGTTGCGCCAGTAGTCTTCATCTTCATGATCGACGATCAGGCGATACGCCAGGCCGCTGTCACCGATAGGCCCGGTGGTGTCGAGGTTGCCGCCGCTGCCGTTCTTGCCGTCACCGAAGGTCGAGCCACGCGCCGTGAGCGAGGTGGACTGCACCAGTTCGGGCTTTTTACTGACGATGTTGATGACGCCGCCCGGGTCCTGGATACCGTACAACAACGAGGCCGGCCCCTTGAGCACTTCGACGCGCTCAGCCGTGGAATTCAACGCCCGGCCCTGCACGATGGGCATGCCGTCCTGCATGATCGAACCGTTACGGTTATCGCCAAAGCCGCGCAGCATCACCGCGTCCTGGGTGCTGCCGAGGGTGTTGGCCTGGGTGATGCCGCTGATATTGCCCAGGGCGTCATCCAGGTTGCGCGGTTGTTGATCGCGCAGCACTTGGGCGGGCACCACGTTGACGGTTTGCGGGGTTTCCAGCAGCAAGCCGTGGGAACGCATGACCGAGCTGGTAGGCGGCGGCTGATAGCTGGTGGTGTCTTGCGTCGGGTTGGCGCCGCTGATGGTGGTGGCACCCAGGTTGACGGCACCGTCGGTGGGCACCGGCTCCAGGGCCAGGGTGCGGGCGTCGATCTGGCGGAAGGTGAAACCGGAGTTGCTCAGCAGGCGTTGCAAAGCCTGGGTTGCGCTCATCTGCCCGCTGACCGCCGGGGCGCTCAAGCCGTACGGCGCTTCATCGGTGTAGATCACGCTGATCCCGGTCACCCGGCTGAACTCGCTCAATGCCTGGGGCAGCGGCTTGGCTGCCAGGGCGAAGGTGAACTGGGCGCTTTGCTGCTCCTGCGCCCGCGCCACGCTCAAGGGCAGCAACGCCAGCCCCGATACCGCCAATACCGAGGCTCCCAGCCACTGTTTAACCCAACCGCCCGCCGTCGACTTCATGCTCTGAGAACCCGTGTAGAAAACGCTGTTAATGCGAATTGATCGCAGTTTCAAGCACTACACGGATGGGCCGGCGGTTTACCTCACCTTTCTTTGCAAAATATTTTTTCATTGCGCCTGAAGGCGAAAACCCAGACGCGGGAAGTGCACGTGCACGGTGCCGGCGCGCTCGTCACTGCGACGCAGGATCAGCTCCTCACGGCCGGCAAACAGCAACTCGCCAACCACCGGATCGGTGCCGTAGTCAGTGGCGCAAATAGCCACCTGCTGACCCGCCTTGAAGCCGTTCAAGTCCTCAAAGGCTTCATCGGGCAACACCGCCGGGCTGGCGAGACGAGCCACTTCCAGGGCCTGCTCGGCGCTCATCGACGTCGAGGTGCCATGGCCGAACCCCAACACCCGGTCCAGCCAGGCAGCGACCGCCGGATAAGCATCCACCAGGGGCGCAGTCACGGCGGTGCCCTTGAGAAACCACAAAGGATGGGCCAGGGCGAAGTCGGCGATGGACGGTTCGCCAAACAGGAAATCCCCCGCCTGATGGCGCAATTGCTGATCGATGCGACTGATGATCGCCGGCCATTGATGCCTGGCCTGGTCCAGTTGCAGGCGACTCGCCGTCCCCCCACTGAACAGCTTGGTGCGGTCAGCCACCAGTGCCTGGATCATTTCCGGCGGCACCTTGGCAAATTTCACCGCCAAAGATTCAGGCTGGAACACCAGCGCGACGGCATGGGAAAACACCAGCGTGTCCGCCCAGGCGGCGAAACCCTGGGCCACCAGTGCCTGGCCTTGGGGAAACAGCGTCGGGCCGGCTTTCTCTTGTTCAAGGCGACGGGCAATCAGCGCAGTGTCGCAGTAGATATCGGCGCCTACCTGCAACACCGGCGTCTTGCGATAGCCACCCGTCAACGCCGTGAGGTCAGGCTTGGGCAACATCGGCGGGATGTGCACGGAGTGCCAGGACAGGCCTTTGAAGCCCAGCAACAGGCGGGCTTTTTCAGCGAAAGGGGATTGCGGGTAGTGGTGCAGGATCAACTCGGACATGCCAGGCTCCGCTTGAGAAGTGAGCCGCCAGCTTAGCCTGCAAAAACGCCCGTGGGTGTAATTGAAACCCATCAGTCAAATTGATGAGCCGGTTGCCGCCAGGCACTCCTTGGCGCTCTTCTTGAGCTTCTTGATCAGGCGTTCCTGACGCAACGCCTCGCCCTTGCTCGCGCACTGCTCGGTGTACACCAGCGCCACCGCCGGGCTGGACAGGAAAAACCGCGCGCCCTTGCCGCTCTGGTGCATGGCAAAACGGCGCACCGGGTCATTGCTGATGCCACAGTACAGTGAGCCATTGGCGGCGCGTACCAGGTAGACAAACCAGGGTTTGGGTTCAGAAGTGTCAGTCACAGGTCGAGCCGGCAAAACCAGAAGAGCATCCAGTTTATCAACGACTGGCCTGGAATGCCTTCAAACCACGCAGGGCTTGGGTGCGCACGGCGTTTTTCACCAGCGGTGTCCAACCCAGCAACAAACCTTTGGTGCCCAGCGCCTGACGCGACCAGCGCCACAGATCGAAGCTGTCATGGTGTTCGCAGATCTTGCCGTCGCGAAACACGAAGCGCGCCTGGATATCGTTGACCACCGTGTTGCCAGTGGCACTGAACAGGTAGGTCGCGACCCAATGCGCGCCGCCGCCGCGCTCATCGCTGCGCACACTGTCGAAGGTCAGGGAAAAGTCCTTGGCGCGGGTGGTGAGCATGCGCCACATGTCACCGGCATCACGCCCGCGCAGTTCACCGAAAGCCGGATCGCTGAAGACCACGTCGTCGGTGTAGCAGGCCGCCATGGCTTCGGCATCAAGGCGCTGGAACGCTTCATAGAAACGGGTGATCAGGGTGGTGTGGGCATCACTCATGGGCAAGCTCCGATCGCTAGGGTTATCCGGTCGCACGATAGTCTGCCTACGGGCGCAAAGCCATGCCCATTTGCGGGGGAAATGGAGAAGGTGTGATGCAACGCAAACCACTCTGAATGATACGGCGGCGCCCGCCATTCGTTTAACAACTGCCTGAACACGCTCAACGCTTTATCTATTACCCGTGCAAGCCAGCAACTTGAATCCCAATAAGTTGGTCAACTAAGGCACCATCCCAACCTCCCGTGCATATGCAAACAGATCTACATCGGTAGATATACACAGCCTGTGCATCGCTGTGCTCTTTTGTTTGCTGATAGTTGAGATACTGCGATTGACTCTCGCCGCAATCTGGCTGACGGTCATACCGCTGGCGAGCATGCGCACGACTTCCTGTTCCTTGCCGGAGAGTGTCGGCGTCTGGGTCGGTTGCGAACCACACACCTGGTCCAATTGCACACGCAGGCACTCACTGACAAATTGTCGGCCCTGCACCACGGCATTCAGCGCCTGGGGCAACTCCCTGGCGGAGGCACTTTTGGCGATCACACCTCGCGCACCATGACTGAACGCTGCGCGCAGCGTAGCGACATTGGCAAACATGGTCACCAGCACAACCGGTAATGTCGGGTATCTTCGGTTCAGCAAACCCAACAAGCCATACCCATCGGCCTGCTGATTTCCCGGCATGGCGAAGTCGGTCACTATCACATCGCAGGGTACACGGTTGACCAACTCCAACAATTGATCGGGCCCGTCGGCTTCGGCAACAACTTTGCACTTGCCACTTGCCTCAATCACCACTTTTTGCCCAACACGAACAATGGGGTGATCGTCAGCAATAATGATGCGGATCATTGGTTTTTCCATGATGGCAGTTTGAGACTGGCAAAATACCCCGATCGCTATTCTGCAACAACAGGCAATAACTCATCATTAAGCGCGCCACCCCGTATTTAAAGCACCACGAACTAATACCTACACAATTAAGAGAAATGGAATACAGAAAAGTACTACACAATAAAGTATGTATTCCTTCAAAGTTGCGTAAGATAATTCAGGTACCGCTCGACATCGTGACAGAACGCTCTCAATGCCGGTGTGTTTATTGCCACACCGTTTACCTGCACCCGTTTGATCAGGTCCACCGCCCTCGCATCCAGGCCAGTCGCCCCCAAAAACGCGACACTGCCCACTAACCGGTGCAAACGTTGGGCAGCCATAGTCGCGTCCTGAGTGGCCTGCGCGTGAGCCAGCACGGCGAGGTCCGCATCGGCCTCCTGAACCAGACTCAGCAACAGCGGCTCCACAACCTCCCACGTACCAAACGCCTCGATCAAACTGACGCGACTGGGCACAGTGCCACCGGGCAAAGCCGCAGCCCCTGCGGGTAGCCCCGCCGAAGGCAAGGGCTTCGGCGACGCCAGCCAGTAGCACAGCACTTCACGCAACTGGGCAAACCCTATGGGTTTGATCAGCCAGCCGTCCATTCCACAGGCCACACACTGGCGGATTTCTTCCGGCCCCAGGCCGCCTGTCAGCCCCAGAACAACCAGGGGAAGCCGCCCCTGGGCCTGCTCACGCATTCGCAATTCGCGAGTCAGGGCGTACCCGTCCATCACCGGCATGCGGCAGTCACTGATCATCAGGTCGAAACACTCGGTAGTCAGCCGTTGCAGAGCCTCTTGACCATTGCAACAACACTGATAAGCGACGCCGAGTCGTTCCAGCAGCGAACCCAGCAGAAAACGATAGGCTGGGTGGTCATCCACTACGAGAACACGCGCCCGAGACACATCGACATCAGAAAATGAATCGCTCGAATCGCGTGCAAAAAACTGACCAGGCATGGCGCCCTCGAAAAGGGCGATCAGTTCGCCCGGACTTTTCGCGACAGGACAATGACCCCAATCCTTATTAAGGGATCCGGGCAATCAAAGATCGCGAAAAATATCCGAATACATAGCCGTCAGCGATACAACAACTACGACAACACCCAATAAAACCTATTACTCCAACAACTCCGCCTCCTTCTGTCATTGCCACCCTGTCATTCGTATTAGTTGCATTTCCCGCCCTGTATCCCGGCGATAAATTCTCCCCCGCTTTCCCTGTAACGGCGCGTGCCCTCAATAAACATAAAACCCTGGGCAACTTCACCGCGCCGACCTGCCTCCCTGGCCCTTGCATAGGAATACCGTTCATATGAAAGACTCACTCATCGCCCTCGCCGGCGTTTTGCTGATAGCCCACGGCACACTCGCGCTGGCCGCAAGCTCCGTGGATCTGACCGTCAAAGGCGCTATCACCCCTAGTGCTTGCGCCCCAAGCCTGAGCAATGGAGGGAACGTGGACTACGGAAAAATCTCCGCCAAAGACCTCAAACCCATTGGCTACACCGATCTGCCCAAATTCACGTTTCAGCTGTCGGTCAGTTGCGAAGCGGCAACCCTGTTCGCCGTCATACCAAAAAATAACCGACCGGCTTTGCCCTATATGGGCAACCCCTCCGTGTATGGCCTGGGCGTGGTCAACGGCGATGAGTTGGTGGGGGTCTACTTTCTGGACGTCGAAAACATCCAGGCTGACGGTAACAACGTCCACCCGCTCAAATCTGCCGATAACGGCCAGAGCTGGAACCTGATTCCACCAGGATTCCCTTGGGAGCCGGAAACCTTTACCGGCTTTGGTAAAAATGTTTCAGGCGTCCTGGCCCCCGTTCAAATGCAGGAACTGGCATTGGACCTTATCGTCTGGCCCCTGATATCGCCGGTGGACGGACTGACCCTGACCGGCAGCGTTCCACTGGACGGTTCCGCCACGCTTGAGTTGCGCTACCTATGAGCCGCCTTCTTCTGCTCCCGCTGCCGGTGTAGCCACCCAATGGCCGCCAGCCGTGCCGGGCTTGGCCGCTCGCGGCCCCCTTACCCTGGATCGCGAAGCGCCGCTGGACCTGATTTACCTGCAGTGCCTTCCCCTTAACCCGACCACAAGGAATTGTGCCCATGGATAGACCCACCCTCGCCCTCCTGCTAGCCGCCCTTGCGCCTGGCGTGTTCGCGGCCAGTAGTACGGACCTGAGCGTCTCCGGGACCATTACGCCCAGTGCCTGCGCCCCCGTGCTGTCGAACGGTGGCGTGATCGACCACGGCAAGATGACCTCCAAGGACCTGCAACCCAGCACCCCCACACTGCTCGATCCGGCCGAGATGCGCCTTGAAGTGCAGTGCGAGGGTGAGACCTTTTTTACCTTGACCACCGTGGATAACCGCGCGGGCACCTCCGCCATCAACCCGAGGCACCACGGCCTGGGCATGACCGCCGAGAAAGAAAAACTGGGCAGCGTGGCGTTTTCGCTGTTCGACCCGGTGGCCGATGACAAACCGGTCAAGGTCATCACTTCAAGCAACGGCGGCGCCAACTGGGCCGCCTCGATCTACCTGGGGCATGAGGCACTGACCTCGTTTGCGGCCCTCGACGGCCCCAACACGCCCATCGCCCTGAAAACCCTGAATGCCCGCCTGCGCGCATTCACCATCATCGTGCCCGCCACCGACCTGACCCTGCTTGATGAGGTGCCACTGGACGGCCAGGCCACGCTGCAACTCAAGTACTTGTGACCCGTTTCCCTCAACTTGCCTTGATAGGAGCAACACCATGAAATCCCTGAATGCCCTGATCGCCACCCTGCTGCTCACCGGGACCGGCACTGCCCTCGCCGCCTCCAGCGTGGACCTGACCGTGCGCGGGTTGATCACCCCAAGTGCCTGCGAGCCGACACTGTCCGGCGGCGGCAATGTGGACGTCGGCAAGATTTCGGCCAAGGACCTCAATGCCGATAAAGAAACCTCGCTGGCGAGACACACCCTGCAACTGACCGTCACCTGTGACGCCGCCACATTGATGGCCATTGAGCCCAAGGACAACCGTGCGGGCTCGACTTCCTATACCGACGACGGCACTTTCGGCCTGGGCCTGGTCAATGGCACTGAAAAGCTGGGCTACTTCGACATGACCATAGAATCAGCGGTGGCCGATGGCGTCGATGTGAGACCCATTACGTCGCAAGACAGTGGCCTGACCTGGACACCCCAACGCTACCTGCTCAACAACGGCATCACCTCCGTCGCCGACAGCGCCACCGTCGCACCCGTTCCGCTGCAATCGCTGGTGACCGAGTTGATGGTCCGGCCCTACATTGCCCCGGCCAACAGCCTGACCCTGACCGAGGAAGTGCCGATCGACGGCTCGACGACCCTGACCGTCAAGTACCTGTAATGGAAAACGGGCGCAGCCTTTGCACGCTGCGCCCAGCGCCGCACTCACGGATGTCCCTCAACACGGTTCCAACATCAGACCATGAACACGCTCCCACGCTGCTTGATGATGCTCGGTCTCTGCCTGACCGCCACCTCCGCCCTGTGTGCCTCGAAGGTCGACGTGACGTTGACCGGCAGCATCACCCCGAGTGCCTGCACGCCGGTCCTGTCGCCCAGCGGCATTGTCGACCATGGGCGGGTGCCGGCCCGCTCGCTCAATCAGTACGAGTTCACCGAACTGCCCATGCGCACGCTGGACATGAACGTCACCTGCAACCAGCCCGTGCTGTTCGTGCTGGTCGGTGTGGATAACCGTGCCGACTCTTCCGTGGGGCCAGGCTTCTATTACGGCCTGGGCAACAACGTCCATGCCCCGGCCGAACGCCTGGGTTCGGTGGCCGTGGCCATCCGCGAAGCGGTGGGCGACGGTCAGCGCGCCATTGTGCTGGCCTCCAGTAACCAGGGCCTGACGTGGTTTCCCGAAACCAACGCCTACCCGGACAACTACATGGGCTTCGCGCACCCCGGCACCCTGGTGCCGGACCCGCACAGCGTGCTCACCGCCAAGCTGGACATCAAAACATCGATCAACGCCGCCGCCTACCTGACCCTCGACCAAGAGGTGCCGCTGGACGGTTCCATCGTGCTAGACCTGAGGTATCTGTAGTCATGCTCCCCTTCCCTTGCGTTGCCAAAATAATTACACGGGTGTTCAACCTGGTTCGCTATGCCTGCCTCTACCTCGCCGCGCTGGCGCTGACGTTGTGGGGCCCCACCCTTGTGCTCGCCGATGGCATGGTGCCGGACACTTCGGTGGTGATAGTCAATGAGGCCGATGGCGAAGCCTCGGTGTCGGTGACCAACACTGACGCCAAGCTCGCCCTGCTGCACGTCACCCTCGAAGATATTCCCGAAGACCCGGCGCCCCTGCTGTTTGTCACGCCGCCATTGACACGGGTCGAGCCGTCCAAGAGCCAGTTGATACGTTTCATCCTGCAATCACCTACGCCGCTGACCACTCAGCGCTTGAAGCGGGTGATCTTCGAAGGCATGCCCCAGGGCCGCGCCGAAGGCCAGGCCGGGCATGCGCGGGTTGGCGTGACGGTGCGCCAGAACCTGCCGGTGATTCTGCACCCCAAGGGGCTCGCACCGAGTCGCACGCCCTGGACCGGCTTGGTCTGGAGCCTGAAGAACCAGCAACTGAGTGTGAATAACCCGACGCCCTACGTGGTCCGCCTGGCTCAGGAATTGACCTTGCTGCCCGGCAAAGGCTCAGCCTTGCTGCCGCGCACCTACGTGCTGCCCGGCGAGACCTTGAGCGTGGCCGCCAGCCAGGCCCAGGCCAGCACCGTGCAGATACAACCGGCCACCGTCTACGGATTTGCGGTCGCGCCTTACGAAGCACCGATCACCCTTTGATCGCAGCGCCGGCGGGCCCGATGCCGGCGCCCTGATAACGAAGTGGCCTCTCATTGAAGGCCGCCGGGAGCTCTCCCGCCACGATGGAATGGCGCGGGCCAGACTCCACTATTCGAGTACGACTTGTGAGCACAGTTATGACTGATCGCGACGGCGAAGCCGTGCCTGGTATTTCATCACCCCGGGCGCGCCAATGGCTGGCGGGCGTTGCGCTGAGCCTGGGCACCGTGCTGCCAACGGCTGCCTCCCTGGCCGATGAAGGCGCCGGCTCATTTGATCCGCAAACCCTGGCCCAACGGGGCATTGACCCGCAATTGGCCAACCTGTTGCTGGAAGCCCCGCGCTTCCCGGCCGGGCGCCACGCTCTGAACCTCACCGTAAACGGCCAGCGACGTGGTCGGGTGGACATGGTGTTCAACGGGCAAGGCGCGTTGTGTTTCAACCAGGCCCTACTGGATGCAGGCCACTTGCGCGTACCGGCCGACGATGGCGAATGCCATGCCTTTCTCGAGGCCTACCCGCAGACCGTGATCGAGCAGGATCCCGCCACCCTCAGCCTGTCGCTGGTGGTGCCCACCGATGCGCTGCGTCCGACCGTGCGCGATGTGTCCGGCTACCAGACCGGCGGGTTCGCCGGGCTGCTCAACTATGACCTGAGCGGCCTGTACAACGAATTCGGCGACGACACTAGCCGTTTCGGCTCGGCCAACACCGAGGTCGGTTTCAACGCCGGCGACTGGATCGTGCGCAGCCGCCAGGTACGCACCTGGCAAGACAAGGTGTCGCGCACCACCCACCTGGACGCCTACGCCCAGCGCACCTTCGCCGAACAGCAAGCGGTGTTCCAGGCCGGGCAGATCAACCTGTACAACCCGGTGCTGGCCGGCGCACAAATCACCGGGGCGCAGGTGCTCACCGAGACGGCCCTGCAGGACCAGAACCAAGGCGCCACCATCACCGGCATCGCCAACAGCCCGGCCCAGGTGGAGATCCGTCAGAACGGCACATTGATTCATTCCACCGTGGTGCCGGCCGGGCCGTTCTCCCTCACCGATGTACGACGCTTGAACAGCCGCTCCGATGTGGAAGTCACGGTCAAGGAAAGCAGCGGCGAGGAGCGTCGCTTCACCGTGCCTGCCGCCATGCTTGGCCTGGGCTTGCCTGCGCCGGGTTACTCGGTGGCGGCGGGGCGCGTGCGCAAGCCAGGCGCCGGTGAAGGCGCCGAACCCTGGGTAGTCAGTGGTGGCTGGAGCGGTGCGTTGCACCCGCAAGTCAGTGTGGGTGCCGGCGCGCTGGGCGCCGAAGACTATCGTGCGGTGGGCGCAAACATTGGCTGGCTGCCCTGGCAGGACAGCCAGCTCCAACTGTCCAGTCAAATCGCCCAGGCCACGCGCAATGGCAACGAACGGGGTGTACAAACCGACCTGTCGTGGTCGCAACGTCTGTCCGAGCGTTGGGCAATCACCACGGCGGGCTCCTGGCGCACCCTGGGTTACCGAGACCTGGAAGACTCCACCTACCTCACCGAAACCCGCGAGCAACGCCAGTCGCGCTACCGCGACCAACAGAGCGCGACCGCATCCTGGTCACACCCGATGCTCGGCGCATTCAGCGCCGGCATCTCGCGCTCGTCCTCGTTTACCGGTGAGAGCAGCAGCCGCGCGCTGGCGTCGTGGGGCACCAGCTTTGGGCGTGTTTCGGTGTCCGCCAGTGCAGAGTGGCAAGTGGGCGGCCGCCAGCAGAGCGATGACAGCGTGTACCTGAACATCAGCGTGCCCCTGGGCGAAAGCCGCCGCGGTCGTGCCTGGGCGCGCAATGCCGGAGGCGATCACCGCATCGGGGCCGGGGTCAGCGAACAGATCAACGACCAGTTGAGCTACCAGGCAAGCGTTGAACGCGACAGCCGTGACCGTGAGGTGGAGTCATCCATCGGTGTCTCGACGCTGCCGTATTACAGCCAGTTGGACTTCAACTACACCCGCAACAATCAGGAACGTTCCAGCTATCAAGGTGGCGCACGCGGTGGCGTGGTGTTGCACGGCGATGGGCTGACTTTTTCGCCCTACCCGGTACGCGAGACCTTTGCGCTGATGTCGGTGGGCGATATGGCCGGCATCAAGGTCAGCACCCCCAGCGGCCCGGTATGGACCGACTGGCAAGGCCAGGCCGTGGTGTCGCAGCTCAGCCCGTACGGCCGCAGCCCGGTGGAAGTGCAAACCCGCTCGTTGCCGCGCAACGCCGACATCAGCAATGGCCTGGCCGTGCTGTCGGCCGGACGTGGCGCCGTAGACAAAGTCGAGTTCGGCGTGGCGCTCACACGCCGGGCCCTGTTGAGCGTAACCGACGCCAACGGCCAGCCTCTCCCCCGCGGCGCCGCCGTCAGCACCGCCGACGGTGAGTTCGTAACCCTGATTCAGGACGGCAGCCAGGTGTTCTTGCCGGACGTATTGGACCGCCGCGAATTGTGGGTCAGCGCCCCCGGCCAGCCCCGTTGCCGCCTGGACTTCGACCTGCCCGAACGCGGCGATCCCGAGGTGTATTACGAAACCGCACCGGCACGGTGCCAACCATGAGGAACTTAACCATGGGCCTGAAACCTGCCTTGTTGTCCGCCAGCCTGTTGCTGGGCGCTAACGCCTGGGGCACGGATGAGTGCCAGTTGAACCTGAGCGAAACCGCCGTGGATTTCGGCCTGGTGAACCGGGCGGTGTCGCCGGTAGCCGTGGCCGAGCACCTATTGGGCGAACGGCGCCTGAGCCTGACGCTGAACTGCCCCACGCCCACTGACTTGAGCCTGTTCTATCGCGGGCTGGCAGCCGGCACCGAGCGCTACCAATTCACCAGCCGTGGCAGCTACAGCCTGCGGGCGAGCGACGCACTGCTCGACGGCCAGCCCGTGGAGTTGGGCCTGGTGCCCGGCAGCGGCCAGCCGCCGATGAGCAGCGCCGCAGCCCTGCGCTGGCGTCCTGAACACGGCATCGTGCCGATGCGCGCCGGCGTGCCGGTCAGCGGGCGCAGCTTGTCGTTGCAACTGGAGGTCAGCGCCTGGGCCAGGCAAGACGCCCTGCGCGTCAGCGATACCGTCACCTGGGACACCAGCGGCGTCGTCGATGCCATCCACACGGGACGCTCGCGGGAGTTGCGCCTGCAAGCCCGCTTCGCCCCTGCGGCCTGTACGCCAAGCCTGTCCAACGGCGGCACGGTGGCCTTCGGCAAGTTATCGGTGATGGATCTGAGTGTCGACAAAGAGACGGCCCTGCCCGCACGACCACTGGTGGTCAACGTGGCCTGCGACGCACCGACCGCGTTCAGCCTGCGCCTGCAGGACAACCGCCAAGGCTCGGCCACCGGCCCGGGAGACGACAGCACCTACGGCCTGGGGCTCGACGCGCAGCAACAAAAAATTGGCCGCTACCGGTTGGTCTTCGACCCTGCGCGCACCACCGCCGACAGTTTCCCCGGGCTCTACCGAACCGACTCCCCCACCGGCACCGCGCCCTGGAGCAGCGCGAGCGCCAACCCGCTGGCGATTGGCGCCAGCCGTTTCCTGGGGTTCAGCACCAGCGTCGGCAACACCAGTGGCCCCGTGCCGATTCAACAACTCAGCGCCACCACGAGCCTGGAAGCGGTGATCGCACCGCTGGGCACGCTGGACCTGGGCAGCGAAGTGCGCCTCGACGGCGCCGCCACCCTCGAACTCAACTACCTCTAGGAGCCTTCCCATGAAGCACCTTCTGATTGCCTTGGCATTCGTGTCGGGCAGCGCACACGCCGCCTCCACCGTTGACCTGGCCGTCACCGGCCTGATCACGCCCATGGCCTGCACGCCGCTGCTGTCCGGCGGCGGGCTGGTGGACTTCGGCAAGATCTCGCGCAATGACCTCAACCTCACCAACGGTACGCGCCTGCCCCACAAGTACCTGACCCTCACCGTCAACTGCAACGCGCCCGGCCGCTTCGCCCTGCGCATGCGTGACAACCGCGACGGCACGGCCCACGTCAACAGCGAGATTTTCTACGGCCTGGGGCTGGACACCAGCGGCAACAAGATCGGCGTGTACTCGGTGAGCTTCGACCCCAGGCAGACCGTGGTCGACAACCTGGCCGTGGTGTACGGCACCGAATCCACCACCGGCGGCCTGGCCTGGCGCACCGCCAACCTCAACCCCATCGATGTCGGCTCGCGCAGCCTGCTCGGTTTCACCGATGTGGTCGGCAGCACTGCCGGCCCCTCGGCCATCCAGACGCTGACCAGCACCCTGAAGCTGGAAGCCACGCTCAACGCCCGGCAAAACCTGGACCTCAGCGTGGAAACGCCGATGGACGGGTCGGCCACGTTGGAAGTTGTGTACCTGTAATTCGCGTTTTTTCCCAACCCTGTAGGAGCAATACCATGAGCATTACCCGTAACCTGTTGGTCGCCGCGTTGATGATGAGCGCAGGCCATGCGCTCGCCGCGTCCAGCGTCGACCTGAGCGTCAAAGGCACGATCACTCCAAGCGCTTGCACACCAGCCCTGGGTAATGGCGGGCAGTTTGAAGTGGGCAAGATTGCCGCCAAGGACCTCAAGGTCAACGACTACACCATTCTCAGTGACCACTTCACGCAAGTCACCGTTACCTGCGAGGCACCGACACTCATGGCTATTGAGCCAAGGGACAACCGGGCAGGTTCAGAAGCCATGGGCGAGCCGGTCTACTTTGGCCTCGGCTTGATCAATGGTGACGAAAAACTTGGCTCTCTCTCGATTCTTCTGGAGCAGGTCATGGCAGATGGTGTGGCCAGCCGTGCGATTGACTCGCTGGATGGCGGTACAACCTGGGAGCGACACTTCTCCATCGGTCCGGACCGCATCACCTCGGTTGCCAATGTCGGGACCCTTACCCCCATTCCCGTACAGGCGTTCTCCGCCAGAATGAGCCTGACCCCGATCATCGCCCCCACCAGCGGCCTGACCCTCACCGAAGAAGTGCCCATCGACGGCTCGGCCACCCTGACCGTGCGTTACCTCTGAACCTTGTCGCCAATCCCCTAGACGCTGACCAGCCGCCTGAAGCTGGAAGCCACACAACGCCCGACAGAACCTGGACGCTCAGCGTGAAAACGCCGATGGACGGGTCCGCCACGTTGGACGTTGTGTACCTGTAACACCCTGAACGATCCCTTCCCTAGATAGGAGCAACACTGTGAGCAACTCCCTGAAAACCCTGATTGCGGGCCTGATGTTCGCTGCCAGCAGCACCGGCTTCGCAGCCTCCAGCGTCGATCTGACCGTACGCGGCACTATCACTCCGAGCGCGTGCTCACCCAGCCTCGGCAACAGCGGGAGCTTCGACGTGGGCAAGATTTCCGCCAAGGATCTGAAGCCCGACCGCCCCACATGGCTGGGCGATTTTGTCACCCAATTCACCCTCACCTGTGAGGCCCCTACCCTGATTGCCATTGCGGCAAAGGACAACCGTGCGGGGTCGAACTACATGGATGAACCTTCCTATTTCGGCCTGGGGCTGATCAACGGCAACGAAAAGCTCGGCTCGATGTCGGCGCTTCTGGACAAAGTGATCGCCGATGGCGTGCCCCGCAGAGGCACCGATTCACTCGACGGGGGCAAAAGCTGGTGGTATCACGACGCGTTGGGACCGAACCGCATCACCTCGTTCTCCGACAACGCCACGTTTGCGCCGATCCCGGTGCAGTCGGTGACCGCCGAAATGATGGTGACCGTCACGATAGCCCCCGCCAACAGCCTGACCCTCACTGAAGAAGTCCCCATCGACGGTTCGGGTACGCTGACGATGTACTACCTCTAAACCTTCTGGCTGGTCACCTCGACATACAGGGCACGACCAGCCCCCAACCCGGCGATGATCGCGCCCAGGCCGATCACGCCGAACACCCAGCCGGTGGCGCCCCAGCCACCGGTCCAGTCATGCAACACACCGACCGCCAGCGGGCCCAATGAGGCCAGCGTGTACCCGATGCCCTGGGCCATGCCCGACAGGTTGGCCGCCACGTGGGAATCCCGCGAGCGCAGCACGATCAAGGTCAGCGCCAGGCTGAACGTACCGCCCTGGCCCAAGCCCAACAGAATTGCCCAGCCCCACAACCCGTCCAACGGCGCAAACAGGCAGCCAAACAGCCCGCCCAGGGTCAACAGCATCACTACCACAATGGCCAGGCGCTGGTCCTTGCCCCGGGTGGCCAGCCACGGCGCGGTCAGCGCGCTGAGCAGTTGCACGATGATCGAACCGGACAGCAGCAAGCCGGCTTCGGTGGCGCTCAAGCCGCGGCTGATCAGGATCGATGGCACCCAGCCGAACACGATGTAGGCCAGGGATGATTGCAGGCCCATGTACAAGGTCACTTGCCAGGCCAGCGGATCGCGCAGCAGCCCCTTCACCTTGTACGCCACTTGATGGGCGCCGTGCTTCTGCCCCACCTGTGGCAACCAGAACAACGCTGCGACCAGCGCGGGCACGATCCAGAACCCCAGGCCGAAGGTCCAGCTGTCGCCGAAGAAATGACTCAGCGGCACCGTGGCCCCCGCCGCCAGCGCCGCGCCCAGGCACAGTGCCATGGTGTAGACACCGGTCATGGTCCCGGCCTGTTTGGCGAAGTCACGCTTGACGATGCCCGGCAGCAGCACGCCGATGATGCCAATGCTGGCGCCGGCGATCAGGCTGCCGGTGAACAGCCCGGCCTCGCCGAACGAACTGCGCAGGATGATGCCGCCGGCCAGCGTCAGCAAAATCCCCAGCACCACCCGCTCGGCGCCAAAACGCCGGGCCAGGATCGGCGCCAATGGCGCGAACAGGCCCAGGCACATCACCGGCAAGGTGGTCAGCAGACCGGCCTTGGCTGCCGACAGGCCCAGGCTGGCCGAGACGTCATTGAGCAACGGTGACAGGCTCGACAGCGCCGGGCGCAGGTTCATCGCCACCAGGACCAGCCCCAGGATCAGCAACCAGGGGCGGCTCATGGCGGGCGGGGTGTGTTGCACCACCTCGTCGTCGGCTTCGGCGTCGATCAACAGTTCTTCGAGTTTGGTTTCAGGGTTCATTGATCAACTGCCGGCAGAGGGATTTGGCGCGTTCCGGGTCTTGGTTTTCGACGGCTTCGAGCAAGGCGATATGCAGGTCGAACACTGCCTGGCGACGCGGGGTGATGTTCAAGGTCTGACGCAACTGGGCGCCGACGATGGCGGAAAAGTACTGGTACAACTCGCTCAGGGCCGGGTTGTGCGCCGCGTCCACCAGGCGTTTATGGAAGACCAGATCGGCGCTGATGTAGGCCTCGAGGTCACCGTGATACAGCTCGCCGCTGGCTTCAAGCGCTTCGCGCAAACCGTTGAGGTCTTCCTCGGTTCGACGCAATGCCGCGAGGCTGATCGCCTCCACTTCCAGAATCTGCCGCGTCTCTTGCGCCTGCTCCAGGGTGCAGTGGGACAACGCCCGCAGCGTGCCCAGCGGGTCAGTCATCGAGCGCAGGTAACTGCCGTCGCCCTGGCGGATTTCAATCAACCCGGAAAACGCCAACACACGCATGGCCTCGCGCACGGTATTGCGGCTGATGCCCAATTCGGCGGACAGCTCAGGCTCGGTGGGCAGGCGTTCACCAATGGCCCATACGCCCTGGCTGATGCGCAGGCGCAACTGCTCCAGCGCCTGGTCGACCAGGGAGCGTTTTATCAGGGGGGCGATGTCTGTCATGAGGTTTGTACTTTCGTCCAATCATAGGATGAATTTTCCTACAGCGTATTCGGAGTTGCCTACAAAGGCAACGCACTAGGGTTTTCAGGCAGGGAAAGGAACCGAATTTTCGATTGGTAAAATTACCCTTTGAGGGTAATTATTGGACTCAGGTGTCTTATGGAAAAGTACACACCTCATTACGATTTGGCCTTGGTGAAAAAAGAGGTTGTTCGCTTGGGCTACGCAGCATTCACTGCCACCGCACGGCAGGATGCTCGAAAAATGGAGCTTAGCCCTGACCAGATGCAGCACGTGGTCTGCGCCCTTGAGCACCGCATGTTGTACAAATCAATGACGACTTATGCAGACCATCGTGTATGGCAAGACGTCTATCTGATCAAGATTTACGACACGGAGATTTACATCAAGGTCACTTACCGCCCAGGCGGTGGTCCTCCCGTAATCTCCTTCAAGGAGAAAACCCTATGAGAACCCAGCAATGCATGAGCTGCGGAACCCATGACGGAATGCAGCATTTCGAAGGTCGCACCTTTACGATCAATACAAGGGGGATGATTCGGGATATTCCCGACATTGCGGGCTGGGAGTGTAAGGTCTGCCATGAAGTTGAATTCGATCACGACGACGACAGTGCAGAGCGTTATTGCAAGGCCTCCGATCTGCTGTTGATCGACGCGCGTAAAATCATCGCCGCCGAGATGAAGCGCATCCGCCGCAAACTGCATTTGACCCAAAAAGACGCAGTGAGGCTCTTCACCGTCCGCGGACACAATGCATTCTCTCGCTACGAACGGGCTGAGATTTTTCCTCCGGAGCCGTTGCTCACATTGATGCGCCTGCTGGATAAACATCCGCACCTGCTGGCCGAGGTAGAAGCCCTTGCTGTCGGTGATGACCTGAACCGCCTGCTCATCGCGAAAGACGCGCAACAGCTCGCAGCGCAAGCCTCCTGAAAACAACAGGCAAAAATAAACCCGGCACCGGGCCGGGTTTATTTATTCACGCTTCGATCAATGCAGAATCTGGCTCAAGAACAACTTGGTCCGGTCATTCTGCGGGTTGTCGAAGAAATCATTCGGCGCCGCCTGCTCCACAATTTCGCCCTTGTCCATGAAGATCACGCGGTTGGCCACGGTGCGGGCAAAGCCCATTTCGTGGGTCACGCACAACATGGTCATGCCGTCTTCGGCCAGGCCGATCATGGTGTCGAGCACTTCCTTCACCATCTCCGGGTCGAGTGCCGAAGTCGGCTCATCGAACAGCATGATCTTCGGCTTCATGCACAGCGCGCGGGCAATCGCCACACGCTGTTGCTGGCCGCCGGACAGCTGCCCCGGAAACTTGTGGGCCTGCTCCGGGATGCGCACGCGCTCCAGGTAATGCATGGCGATTTCTTCGGCCTTGCGCTTGGGCATCTTGCGTACCCACATCGGCGCCAGCGTGCAGTTCTGCAGGATGGTCAGGTGCGGGAACAGGTTGAAGTGCTGGAACACCATGCCGACTTCACGGCGGATCGCTTCGATCTGCTTGAGGTCGTTGGTCAGCTCCACGCCATCGACCACGATGCGGCCTTGCTGGTGCTCTTCCAGGCGGTTGAGGCAGCGGATGGTGGTGGACTTGCCCGAACCCGACGGGCCACACAGCACGATACGCTCGCCCTGCTTGACGTTGAGGTTGATATCTTTCAACACGTGGAACTGGCCGTACCACTTGTTGACGCCCTGCATCTGGATAATGCCTTCAGGGCCCACAGGCTTTTTGATTGCTTCACTCATCAGAAAAACTCCTAACGCTTGTGGCCTGTGTCGAGCTTGCGTTCCAGATGCATGGAATAGCGCGACATACCAAAACAGAAAATCCAGAACACCAGGGCGGCGAACACATAGCCTTCGGTGGCCATGCCCAGCCATTTCGGGTCGGCAGCCGCTTGCTTGACGCTGTTGAGCAGGTCGAACAGGCCGATGATGATCACCAGGCTCGTGTCCTTGAACAGCGCAATAAACGTGTTGACGATGCCCGGAATCACCAGCTTCAGGGCTTGCGGCAGAATCACCAGGCCCATGCTGCGCCAGTAGCCCAGGCCCATCGCGGCGGCGGCTTCGTACTGCCCTTTGGGAATGGCTTGCAGACCACCGCGCACCACTTCGGCCACGTAGGCCGACTGGAACAGGATCACACCGATGAGCGCCCGCAGCAGCTTGTCGAAGTTCATGCCTTCGGGCAGGAACAGCGGCAGCATCACCGAGGACATGAACAGCACGGTGATCAACGGCACACCCCGCCAGAACTCGATGAACGTCACGCAGATCACACGGATCGCCGGCAGGTTCGAGCGCCGCCCCAGGGCCAGCACGATCCCCAGCGGCAACGCACCGGCAATGCCGACCGTGGCGATCACCAGGGTCAGCATCAGGCCGCCCCATTGACTGGTCGCCACGGTGCTCAGGCCGAACAGACCGCCGTGCAGCAGGAAGTACGCAATGATCGGGTACAGCACCAGGAAGCTCAGGCCGTAGACCGCCTTGCGTTGAAAACGCGAAATGAACAACGGCGCCACACCGACGATGGCCAGCCACACGGTCAGGTCCACGCGCCAGCGCAACTCGCCAGGGTAGTAGCCGTACATGAACTGCCCGAAACGCTGTTGGATGAACACCCAGCAGGCGCCCTCCTTGGTGCAGTCGGCACGGGTGGTGCCCACCCAGTTGGCATCGAGGATGGCCCAATGCAGGATCGGCGGCACCACCAGGTACACCAGGTAGATCGCCAACAGGGTCAGCAGGGTGTTGAGCCAGCTGGAGAACAGGTTGGTGCGCATCCACGCCACCGGGCCGAAGACTTTGGTCGGCGGCGGCATGTCAGGTTTGAAAGTATGTGAAGTCATGCAGGTTTCCTCACCGCTCGATCAGCGCAATGCGCTTGTTGTACCAGTTCATCAGCAGGGAAATGCTGATGCTGATCGCCAGGTACACGCTCATGGTGATGGCAATGACCTCGATGGCCTGGCCGGTCTGGTTGAGTACCGTGCCGGCAAACAGCGAAACCATTTCCGGGTAACCGATACCGGCGGCCAGCGACGAGTTTTTCGCCAGGTTCAGGTATTGGCTGGTCAGTGGCGGAATGATCACGCGCAGCGCTTGCGGGATGATGACCTTGCGCAACGTCGGGCCCGAGCGCAGGCCCAGGGAGCGCGCGGCCTCGGTCTGGCCGTGGCTGACGGACTTGATGCCCGAGCGCACGATCTCGGCGATGAATGCGGCGGTGTACACCGTAAGCGCCAGGGTCAGTGCCAGCAGCTCCGGGATCAGTACCCAGCCGCCGACAAAGTTGAAGCCCTGCAACTTGGGCATTTCCCAATGCAGCGGCGCACCGAAGATCAAGGCGCACAACGCCGGAATCACGATGAACAGCGCCAGGCCCGCCCAGAATTTGTGGAAGGGTACGCCAGTGGCATCAAACCGCTTGTTGGCCCAGCGCGCCATCAGCACGATCGCGACGATGGCCACCACCACGCTGACCACGAATGGCCAGAACCCGTCGGCGGCAATCGCTGCCGGCATGTTCAGGCCACGGCTGCTGACAAAGAAGGTGTCACCGAAGTTATGGCTGTTACGCGGCCCCGGCATGGTCAGGAACACCGCGAAATACCAGAACAGGATCTGCAGCAACGGCGGGATGTTGCGGAACACTTCCACGTACACCGTCGCCAGCTTGTTGATCATCCAGTTGGGCGACAGCCGCGCCACGCCGATGACGAACCCGAGCAGGGTCGCCAGGATCACGCCGATGAACGTCACCAGCAAGGTATTGAGCAAGCCGATCACGAAGACCCGGGCATAGCTGTCCGATTCGGTGTAGTCGATCAGGTGCTGCGCGATGCCAAAGCCGGCACTGCGCTCAAGAAAGTCGAAACCCGAGGTAATGCCCCGGTGTTGCAGGTTGGTCTGGGTGTTATTGAACAAGTACCAGCCCAGCGAGACCACTGCCACGATCGTGATGATCTGGAAGAGCCACGCACGCACTTTGGGATCGCTGAAGCTGAGCTTCTGCTTGGGTGCGCTGATTTGATTTTGCATGGATTGCCCCGAAAATAATGGAACAGAACATCACCCGGTGGCTGACCACCGGGTGACAGAACCATCAGCGATCAGCGCACAGGCGGTGCGTATTGAATGCCGCCGTTGTTCCACAGCGCGTTCAGGCCGCGGTCGATTTCCAGCGGGGTGCTCTTGCCGAGGTTTTTCTCGAAGATTTCACCGTAGTTACCCACTTGCTTGACGATCTGCACGACCCAGTCTTTCTTCACTTTCAGGTCTTTGCCGTATTCGCCGTCAGCACCCAGCAGACGGGCAACGTCCGGGTTCTTGGTGGACTTGGCTTCAGCTTCGACGTTTTTCGAAGTGATGCCGGCTTCTTCGGCGTTGAGCAGCGCGTAGCCTACCCAGCGCACGATGGCCAGCCACTCGTCGTCACCGTTACGTACCACTGGGCCCAGAGGCTCCTTGGAAATGGTTTCCGGCAGTACCACGTAGTCCTTCGGCGAGGCCAGCTTGCTGCGCTGTGCGTAGAGCTGGGACTTGTCGGAAGTCAGCACGTCGCAACGACCGGATTCCAGCGACTTGGCGCTTTCATCGGAGGTATCGAAGGTGATCGGGGTGTATTTGAGGTTGTTGGCGCGGAAGTAGTCGGAGACGTTCAGCTCGGTGGTGGTACCGGCCTGGATGCAGATGGTCGCACCGTCCAGCTCCTTGGCACTCTTCACGCCCAGCTTGTTGTTCACCAGGAAGCCAACACCGTCGAAGTAGGTGATGAAGCCCGGGAATTTCAGGCCCATGCCGGCATCGCGGGAGCTGGTCATGGTGGTGTTGCGCGACAGGATGTCAACTTCGCCGGATTGCAGCGCGGTGAAGCGCTCCTTGGCATTCAACTGGCTGAATTTGACTTTGGTCGCGTCACCGAACACGGCGGCAGCGACAGCGCGGCACACGTCAGCGTCGATCCCCAGGATCTTGCCGCTGGCATCCGGTACCGAGAAACCCGGCAGACCGTCACTCACGCCACATTGCACGAAACCTTTCTTCTGCACGGCGTCCAGGGTGGCGCCGGCATGGGCGAAACCGCTGACACCCAGCACTGCCGCCGCGGAAACGATGGCCAGGGTGGATTTCAATACCTTCATTCAAACCTCCAGTTTGCTCTTGTTGTGTCGGAGCTCGAACCCCAGCGCACCCTTTTGAGGCGGTATTGACCTGTGTTGGCTTTTTTTAGGTCAAGCGACATGAGGTTTTCGCAGTAATTCCAGTGGCTATCCCACAAGCGGCCGTCACTGATAGTGTTACCGTCACGCGATAGTTCTGACATCGAACAACACATAGCAAGGCCCGTACCAGAGTGCAGGCCGAGTCAATTCACACGGTGGTCAATAGAAAAAGATTCAACCGTGCGACATTCTCTTAACAGATAAACCTATTGCGCACCGTTCCGACGCACCCAATCGGAGCGAGCGCACTTTTATGGAGCAGACATGACCGAACCCCTGATTCTTCAGCCCGCCAAGACCGCAGACGCCTGCGTTATCTGGTTGCATGGCCTGGGTGCCGATCGCTACGACTTTCTGCCGGTGGCCGAAGCCCTGCAGGAAACCCTGTTGTCCACCCGCTTCGTTTTGCCTCAGGCACCGACCCGCCCCGTCACCATCAACGGCGGTTACGAGATGCCCAGCTGGTATGACATCAAGGCCATGAGCCCGGCCCGCTCCATCAGTCTGGAAGAGCTGGAAGTGTCGGCGAAGACCGTCACGGATCTGATCGAGGCACAGAAGAGAACCGGAATAGACGCTTCGCGGATTTTTCTCGCCGGTTTTTCCCAGGGCGGCGCGGTGGTTTTCCATACCGCGTTTTTGAATTGGGAAGGCCCTTTGGGTGGCGTGATCGCCCTCTCCACCTACGCCCCCACGTTCAGTGAAGAACTGGAATTGTCCGCCAGCCAACAACGCATTCCGACGTTGTGCCTGCACGGCCAGTACGACGATGTGGTCCAGAACGCCATGGGACGCAGCGCCTATGAGCATTTGAAACACCGTGGTGTCACCGTGACATGGCAAGACTACCCAATGGGCCACGAAGTGTTACCCGAAGAGATACGTGACATAGGTGCGTGGTTGAGCGCTCGCCTGGGCTGAAACCCGCGTTTATGTAGCCAACTGACAGACACACTACGCCGCGCCCGATTCTTGCATTACACTGGCCGGCGTACATTCCTTAACCAATTAATGAGATCACCGTGCTCAAAGCACTCAAGAAGATGTTCGGTAAAAGCGAGGCTGAGCCGCTCGCGCCTGTTCCCAGTGCCCCTGTCCCCACGCCCGGCAGCCGCAATGACGGTAAACAGCCAGGCCGGACCGCACCTGCCGCCGAGCCCGCGAAGCCGCCGACGACCGCGCCCGAACAGGCCAAGCCAGCGCAAGCCGCCCCCGCACCGGCTGCCAAGCCACGCCGGGAACGCGCACCCAAGCCACCGGCCAAACCCTGGAAGCTCGAAGAGTTCGTCGTCGAACCCCAGGAAGGCAAGACCCGCTTCCACGACTTCAAACTTGCCCCGGAACTGATGCACGCCATCCAGGACCTGGGGTTCCCGTATTGCACCCCGATCCAGGCCCAGGTGCTGGGCTTTACCCTCGCGGGCAAAGATGCCATCGGTCGCGCCCAGACCGGTACCGGCAAGACCGCCGCGTTCCTGATCTCGACCATCACTCAGCTGCTGCAGACGCCACCGCCGAAAGAGCGCTACATGGGTGAGCCCCGCGCGCTGATCATCGCGCCCACTCGGGAGTTGGTGGTGCAGATCGCCAAGGACGCCGCCGACCTCACCAAGTACACCGGCCTCAACGTGATGACGTTCGTGGGCGGCATGGACTTCGACAAGCAACTCAAGCACCTGGAAGCGCGTCACTGCGACATCCTGGTGGCCACGCCGGGCCGTCTGCTCGACTTCAACCAGCGCGGCGACGTGCACCTGGACATGGTCGAAGTGATGGTGCTGGACGAAGCCGACCGCATGCTCGACATGGGCTTCATCCCGCAAGTGCGCCAGATCATTCGCCAGACGCCACCAAAAAGCGAACGCCAGACCCTGCTGTTTTCCGCAACCTTCACCGATGACGTGATGAACCTGGCCCGCCAGTGGACCACCGACCCGGCCATCGTGGAGATCGAGGCGGAAAACGTCGCCAGCGAGAACGTCGAACAACACATCTATGCCGTCGCCGGTGCCGACAAGTACAAGCTGCTCTACAACCTGGTCAACGACAACGGCTGGGAGCGCGTGATGGTGTTCGCCAACCGCAAGGACGAAGTGCGCCGCATCGAGGAACGCCTGGTGCGCGACGGTGTGAACGCCGCGCAGCTGTCCGGTGACGTACCGCAACACAAGCGGATCAAGACCCTGGAAGGCTTCCGCGAAGGCAAGATCCGTGTGCTGGTGGCCACCGATGTGGCCGGCCGCGGCATTCACATCGACGGCATCAGCCACGTGATCAACTTCACCCTGCCGGAAGTGCCGGACGACTACGTGCACCGCATTGGCCGTACCGGTCGCGCGGGCGCCGCAGGCGTGTCCATCAGCTTTGCCGGTGAAGATGACTCGTACCAGTTGCCGTCGATCGAAGCGCTGCTGGGCCGCAAGATCAGCTGTGAAACGCCGCCGACGCACCTGTTGCGCGCCGTGGAGCGCAAACGCCCTCAAGGCTGAAAGCAGTAGACGTGTGGGAGCTGGCTTGTCGGGCCGCCTGAGCCACCGCTTTCGCAGCCTCGCCGGGGCTCGACAGCTCCCACAGAGGACTGCAGTGTCTGGAAAGCCCCTGTCAACAGCACCATCATGCCGGGCACTTTGCTGACCTGCGATAGAGATCCAATGTGGGAGCTGGCTTGCCTGCGATAGCATCACTGCGGTGTCACTGACACACCGGGGTGTTTGAATCACAGGCAAGTCAGCTCCCACAGAGGACTGCAGTGTCTGGAAAGCCCCTGTCAACAGCGCCATCATGCCGGGCACTTTGCTGACCTGCGATAGAGATCCAATGTGGGAGCTGGCTTGCCTGCGATAGCATCACTGCGGTGTCACTGACACACCGGGGTGTTTGAATCACAGGCAAGTCAGCTCCCACAGAGGACTGCAGTGTCTGGAAAGCCCCTGTCAACAGCGCCATCATGCCGGGCACTTTGCTGACCTGCGATAGAGATCCAATGTGGGAGCTGGCTTGCCTGCGATAGCATCACTGCGGTGTCACTGACACACCGGGGTGTTTGAATCACAGGCAAGTCAGGTCTCACACTTGTTTGGCGGTGCTTTGAAATGAGGATTCCAGGAGGAACCATGAATCACGCCGACTACATCATCATCGGCGGCGGCATTGCCGGTGCATCCGCCGGCTACTGGCTGTCGCAGCACGCACGCGTCATCGTGCTGGAGCGTGAATCGATACCGGGCTATCACTCCACCGGGCGCTCGGCAGCACTGTACATCGCCGCCTACGGTACGCCCCAGGTGCGCGCCCTGACCCTAGGCAGCCGTGCCTTCTTCGACCAACCGCCCGCCGGGTTCAGTGAACACCCCTTGCTCACGCCACGGGGCGAGCTGCTGGTGGACTTCATCGGCGACCGCGATGAGTTGCAGCGCCAGTACCTGAACATCCGCGCGATGGCGCCCGAGGCCAGCCTGCTCGACGCCGATGAAGCCATGACGATGATGCCGATCCTGCGCCCGGAGAAGATCCACGGCGCGATCTTTGATCCCACCGTCTGCGACATCGACACCGACGCCGTGTACCAAGGCTACCTGCGTGGCATTCGCCGCAACGGCGGAGAGATCCATACCGACAGCGAAGTGCGGCAACTGACGCGTGACAGTCAGGGCGTATGGCATGTCGAGACGTCGCAACAGCCGTTCGGCGCACCGGTCATCCTCAACGCCGCCGGCGCCTGGGCCGATCGCATCGGCGCCCTGGCCGGCTCACGTGGAATCGGCCTGCAACCCAAGCGCCGCAGCGCCTTCACCTTTCCTCCGCCGCCCGATGTGGACATTCGGAACTGGCCCGAACTGGCAGCGCTGGACGGCTCGTTCTACATGAAACCTGACGCCGGCATGTTCCTCGGCTCGCCCGCCAACGCCGACCCGGTAGCCCCCCATGACGTACAGCCCGAAGAGCTGGACATCGCCATGGGTATTTATCAGATCGAAGAAGCCACCACCCTGACCATTCGCCGCCCGACCCGTACCTGGGCGGGGTTGCGCAGTTTCGTCCGCGATGGCGACCTGGTGTGCGGGTTCGATCCACACGTGGAGGGCCTGTTCTGGATCGCCGCCCAGGGCGGTTACGGCATCCAGACCTCACCGGCCATGGGCCAGGCCAGCGCGGCGCTGGTGCGCGGTGAGCCATTGCCCGGCGCGTTGGGCGCACTGGGCTTGACCGAGGCAATGCTCTCTCCCGGGCGACTGGGGTAGTTACTTCCAGCGATCCGCGGCAGCGTGATCACTGTCGCGCCCTTCGACCCAGCGCGGGCCTTCGGGGGTGATTTCCTTCTTCCAGAACGGCGCGCGAGTCTTCAAATAATCCATCACGAAGGCGCAGGCATCGAACGCCGCCTGGCGATGAGCACTGGCGGCGCCGACAAACACGATGGGCTCGCCCGGCTCCAGGGCGCCGATGCGGTGCAGCACGTCCAGCTTGAGCAAGGGCCAGCGCTGCTCGGCTTCGACGGCGATTTTGGCCAGGGCCTTTTCGGTCATGCCGGGATAATGCTCGAGGAACATCCCCGCCACGTCGCGACCGTCGTTGAAGTCGCGCACATAGCCAACAAAACTCACCACCGCGCCCACGCCGACATTCGCCGCGTGCATCGCGTTGACCTCCGCACCTGGGTCGAACGCCTGGATCTGCACCCGAATGGCCATGGTCAGCCTCCGGTCACGGGCGGGAAGAACGCCACTTCGTCGCCGGCGAGCAGTGGCTCATCCAGGCCGCACAGCTCCTGGTTGCGCGCGCACATCAGGCTGGTCTCGTTCAGCACCTGGAAATCCGGGTCACTGGCCAGCGCCAGGCGTACCGCATCGACGGTGGCGAATTCGCCCTCCATCTCCAAAGAATCCAAACCGATGGCTTCGCTGTAACGCGCAAAAAACAATACGTTGATGCTCATGGCTGGTCCGCCTTGAAGTGTCCGCTCTTGCCGCCAAGCTTTTCCAGCAGGCGAATGGTTTCGATGGTCATGCCACGGTCCACGGCCTTGCACATGTCGTAGATCGTCAGTGCCGCGACGCTGGCCGCGGTCAGGGCTTCCATCTCCACGCCGGTCTGGCCGGACAATTTGCAGCGCGCCAGGATGTGCACGGCATCGGCCCCGTCGGCACTGAGTTCGACTTTCACGCCAGTCAGCATCAGCGGGTGGCACAGGGGAATCAGGTCACTGGTTTTCTTGGCGGCCTGGATACCGGCAATGCGCGCCACGGCGAACACGTCGCCCTTGGGATGGGCGCCGTCGACGATCATTTTCAGGGTCTCGGGCAGCATGCGCACGCGCGCTTCGGCCACCGCCTCACGGAACGTCACGGCCTTGTCGGTGACGTCGACCATGTGGGCGCGTCCTTGGGAATCGAGATGGGTCAGCACAGCGGTACTCCTGATCAGGAGCGCCGATTGTAAACCCGATGGTCAGATTGCACACGTTCAAGTCGGGGCCTGAGCGTGGATAGCCAATAGCCACAACTTGGGGTTGATCAGTGTCGCGAATACAACCCATCAGAACAAAGAATTGGCGCCAAAAACACAATCTCCGTAAAACTTTCCAAAAAAAGGAACCCCACTTCATGTCCATCTTCTATTTCATCCTGCTCAGTTTGCTCGCCGGTTTTGCAGTTCCTCTTCAAGCCGGCACCAACGCCAAGTTGGGTAACTTGCTTGGGCACCCGCTGTGGGCCACCGCTGTTTCATTATTGGTCAGCCTGCTGGTTCTTATCGTCGTTATTACCGTCGTGAAGGCACCGCGCCCCAATATTTCGACGGCACAAGAAGGCCCCTGGTGGATATGGATGGGGGGTGTGGCGGGTGTGTTCTATATCACGGTCGCGTTATTGATGGCGCCTCGCCTCGGTGCGTTGAACTTCATCATGGCCGTATTAGTTGGGCAACTTATCATCTCCATGCTGATTGACTATTTCGGCTTGATGGGTTTCCCGCGTCAGCCGTTCAACTTGAACAAGTTGATTGGCGCCATTGTGGTGATCGGCGGCTTTTTGATCACCACACGCAGTTAACAAAGCAATACGGGGCACCGACACAGAAGCCCGCTTCCTGTTCCCGAGTCAGGGATTGACGAACGTTTCAACTTTCATAGGTGGAAAATGACAACTCAAACTGCAACTTACGATTCCATTGGCGAGCGTTTCGAAGCCTTTACCGACACCGCCTCCCAACGTTCCGTGGAAACCGCGACGTTCTTCCACATGGTGGGCGACGTTAAAAACAAGTCCGTTCTGGACCTGGCCTGCGGCTTCGGTTTTTTCGGGCGTGAGCTGTATCGCCAGGGCGCCAGCAAAGTGGTGGGCGTGGACATTTCAGCGTCCATGATCGACCTGGCCCGCAAGGAATCGGCGCGCAACAACGAGGCCATCGAATACCACGTCAGCGACATCAGCGAACTGGGCCAGATCGGCAAGTTCGACCTGATCACCGCGGCCTGGCTGTTCAACTACGCACAGTCGCCGGCCGAGCTGGACAAGATGTTCAAGGTCGCCGCGCAAAACCTGGCACCCGGTGGCCGGGTCGTGGCCTACACCGTAGAGCCGACTTTCGAACTGAAGCGCGGCAACTTCACCAAGTACGGCGTGCACGTGCTGACCGAAGAACCCCACGAAGGCGGCTTCCGCCACCACGCCGAATTCGTCACCCAGCCGCCCAGCGCCTTCACCTTCCATCGCTGGAGCCGCGAGCTCTACGAGCACGCCATCATGAAAGCCGGTTTCTCTCGCCTGCAATGGCAGAAACCGCTCATCAGCGAAGCCGAGCGCGCCCGTTACGCCGAAGGCTACTGGGACGATTTCGAACGTAACTGCCTGCAGACCGGATTGGTCTGCACCCTCTAAAGACGGCGGGGCGCGTCACCCCGCGCCCGCCTCCTCCGTTCACCTGCCGGAACCTGCGCTATGAACCCCAATGGCTTCAATCATTGGCCCACGTTTGAGGGTCTCCTGACCGCCGACATGACAGACCGCTTCTTGATGGGCCTGCCGGAGCACTTTCAGGAAAGCCTTAACCTGAAATTACCGCTGTCGTCCTGGCGCCAGGTCGCCGAAGAGTCCGCCGAGCAGTTGGCCAGCCGAGTGGAAAACCCCACGTGCAGCCTGGCCTGGCGCTACGCCGCCGCGCAGTTGCTGGCCCAGACGGCCGACCCGCGGATCGACGTGCTCAACCCACCGATGATTCGCATCCGGGGTGGCGCCGTGCAGATCGGCCTCGCAGGCGCCGAAGTCGACCGCGTGATGCACGAGATGCGCGGGTTGGGGCTCGATCGCGACTGGATCGCCAAGGAAGTCCCGCGCCACGCCGTGCAACTGGCCCCCTATGCCATCGGTAAATACCCGGTGACCAACCTGGAATACCGAGCCTTTCTGGAAGCCACCGATCAGGTACGCATTCCCGAAAGCTGGGCGTTCGGGCAATTCCCCCACGAGCGCTCCAACCATCCGGTCTACGGGATCAGCGCCGACGATGCCGACGCCTACGTCGCCTGGTTGGCCAAAGCGAGCGGCAAGGCATTCCGCCTGCCGACCGAAGCCGAGTGGGAGTTCGCTGCGGCAGGCCCTGACAACCTGGAGTTCCCCTGGGGCCCGCACTTCCTGCCGGGCCACGCCAACACTGCCGAAATGGGCCTGTTCAGCACGACCCCGGTGGGGTTGCTGGTGGAAGGCGCCTCACCGTTCGGCTGCCTGGACATGGCGGGGAACGTCGAAGAATACGTCGCCAATGACTACGCCCCCTACCCCGGAGGCGATGCCATTACCGACGACCTGGTTACCGTTGTCGGCACCCACCGCATTGCGCGCGGTGGCAGCTTCACCCGTTTTCGAGACCTGACCCGCAATTGTCGACGCCACGGTAAGTACCCGCGCGAGATTTACGTCATGGGTTTCCGTCTCGCGCAAACCCTGTAACGACAGCTTGTTCCCTCATTCAAAACAAACACACACTCCTTTAAGGGGTGGAAGGAATTGCGATGAATAGCCTTAGTGTACGCAACCATGTTGATATCCCGTTGGACGATAGTTCCTGCCCTGGCACTTTTTATACCTTCAGCGGTTTAGAGACCGAGCACGAACATATTGTGATCAAACTCGGCCCGCCGAATAAAAACAGCCCGCTGGTGCGCATTCATTCGGAATGCCTGACCGGTGACGTGTTCAGCTCCCAGCGTTGCGATTGCGGCCCGCAATTGAACGAGTCCATCTTGCGCATGCAGGAAAGTGGCGGTTACTTGATCTACTTGCGCCAGGAAGGCCGGGGCATCGGTTTGTATGCGAAGTTGGATGCCTATCGCCTGCAAGATACCGGCATGGATACATTCGAGGCCAATACGCACCTCAACTTCCCGGAAGATGACCGTGACTTTTCAATGGCCGCCAATATGTTGAAAGCGTTGGGCGTGCATCATTGCAAACTCATCACCAACAACCCGGACAAAGTCAAAGCGCTGCAAGACAACGACATTATTGTCGACGACGTCATTCCGACCGGCGTGTTTGTCACCCGGCATAACACTCACTATCTAAAAGCAAAAGTCGACAAGAAAAACCACCTGATTAACCTGATCAAGTAATGCGGCGGCCCCGTTCAACTTCCACCGCCCACTTCTGCATTAAGGATAATGAACCATGAGACACTTTGGCCCTATCAGTGGTATCGCAACGTTCAACGATCGTTATGTCGCCACCGCCGGCTACGACAATCAGGTCATCCTCTGGGATGCCCAGACCAAGACGCCGATCCAGCGGGTCCTCCACGACCACCTGGCCAACCAGTGCGCCTTCAACGCCACCGGTACGTTGCTGGTCAGCGCCAGCAGCGACTACACCGCCCGCGTCTGGGAAATCCCGTCGCTGCGCCTGAAAAGCGTGCTGGTCGGACATGACGACGACATCGAAATGGCCGCCTTTTCTCCGGACGGGCAAACCATCGCGACCTGCTCCCGTGACCACACCATTCGCCTGTTCAACCTCAGCGGCCAGGTTCAACGGATCCTGACCGGCCATGAAGCCGATGTCATTTCCGTGTGCTGGGCGGCCGATGGCGACAGCCTGGTCTCCAGCAGCGACGACGGCACCATTCGTCGCTGGAATGCCGCCACCGGCGAGCAACTGGAAACCATCGACCTGGGTGGCGTGGAAACCGACACCATCGCCATCTCCCAGGAAGGCACCATCTTTGCCGGTGACGACGAGGGCAAGATCTCGGTCATCAGCCGTCAGGGCACCCACCTGCAACCCGCCCATGCCGCCGGTATCAAACGCATCGTCTGGAACGACGCACAACGCCTGCTGGTCAGCCTGAGCTACGACCGCTGCGTGATGCTGTGGCAACTGACCGCCGATAACCAACTGGTGAAAACGGCCCAGACCTCGCTGCCCAGCATCATCTGGCCACGCAGCTGCGCCCTGCTGGGCAACAGCCGCATTGCCTTCGTGACCTTCGGTTCCAGCTACGCCACCTGGGATTTCAGCACCCAGCAATGGGATGTGACAGGCATCGAACCGGCGATCAGCCTGAACGCCGTGGCCGTGGTGGGCAACGACATCTACAGCATCGGCGACGCCGGCATTCTGCAAATCAACGGCCAGGCGAGTACCCGTGCCGGCAGCCTGTGCAACTTCCTGCTGCCATTCGGTGACAGCGTGCTGACCGGTGGCCAGATGGGCACGGTGTTCGACGCCAAGACCGGCGACACCCTGTACCAGCACCGTTCACCGCTGAACTGCGGCACCACCTTTACCCGCAACGGCCAGTTGCATGCGGCGATCGGCACCTACACCGGCGAAGCCCTGATCTTCAACCTGGACGGGCAAACCCCACAGTTTCTGCGTGAAGTGCGCATGCACGAAAACGCGATCAAGGGCATTGCCGCCGACGAGAAATACCTGTTCAGCGTCTGCGCCACGGCGGCGGCGGCGTTCTGCCGTATCGAAGACTTCGAGCTGGAGGCCTACCTCGACAAGGCCCATGACCGTATTTCCAACGGTTGCACGCAAATCCAGGGCGGCTTTGCCAGCATCGGCCGCGACTTGAAACTGCGTCTGTGGCAGGAAGGGTTCAACGAGGTCTACGACACGCCGCATACCCACTCGATCAAGTGCATCGCGATTTCCAAGGATCAGCAATTGATCGCCACCGGCAGCTACGGCGGCACCGTCGCGGTGTTCGACCTGGCCAAGCGCTGCTGGACCACGGTGGAGAAAATCACCGCCAGCGGCATTTCCTGCCTGACCCACGACGCCGAAGGCAGCGGGTTCCTGGCCAGCGCCTATGACGGTCGCATCTACCCGATCGCGACAGGAGCTTCGGCACGGCGTCAGCTGCCATGACCCACTTCAGCGAAGTCGACTTTCAACACATGCACCATGCATTGTCGTTGGCCGAACGCGGCAGTCACTCCACCTGGCCCAATCCTCGGGTCGGGTGCGTGATCGCCCACGGGCGGCACATCGTCGGCGAAGGCTGGCATCGGCGTGCGGGCGGTCCGCACGCCGAGGTGTTCGCGCTGCGGCAGGCCGGCGCACTGGCCAAGGGCGCCACCGCCTACGTGACGCTGGAACCGTGCAGCCATGTCGGTCGCACCGGCGCCTGTCACCAGGCACTGATCGACGCCGGCATCGCCAGTGTCGTGGTCGCCCACGAAGACCCGTTCAAACAGGTCGACGGCAAAGGCATCGCGCAACTGCGCGAGGCCGGCATCGACGTCAAGGTGGGGCTGCTCAGTGCCGCGGCCAGGGAGCTGAACCGGGGGTTTCTGTCCTCGGTCAAGCGCCAGCGGCCCTGGGTGCAGTTGAAAATGGGCATGAGCCTGGACGGCCGCACTGCGCTGCAGAATGGCCAGTCGCAGTGGATCACCAGCGCTCGCGCGCGCGCCGATGTGCAGTACTGGCGTGCGCGCAGCGCTGCGATCCTGACCGGCAGCGGCACGGTGCTGGCGGACAACCCATCCCTGACCGTACGTGAGCTGGCCAGTGCCGAGGCCATCGCCCCGGTGCGGGTCATTCTCGACAGCCAGGGCCGGGTGCCGGCCACCGCCCGGGTGTTCGACGATCAGGCGCCAAGCCTGCATGTGGTGCACGAACGGCACGCGCCGGAAGGCATGTCCGACGAACGTGTACTGCGCCTGCAAGGCGACCAACAGGGCCTGGACCTGCATGCGCTGATGGAACAGCTCAGCGCCCGCGGCCTGCACGATGTGATGGTCGAAGCCGGGCCGACGCTGGCCGGCAACCTGCTGCGCGCCGGACTGGTGGACGAGTTGCTGCTGTACATGGCGCCACGTCTGCTGGGCGATCTGGCGCGTCCGCTGGTGCACTTTCCGGCGCTGGACAACCTGGCGCACTCCGTGGACTTCATCCTCTACGACGTGACCCAGCTGGGCCCCGACCTACGCCTGCGGTTGCGCCCCGATCAACTTGCGGATGCGGTATGAGTCACCACCTGCCTGACCTGCTCGCGCAACCAGTTATGGGCCTGATCGTCACGGAAACGTTGATGCCAGATCTGCACGAACGGAAAGCGCGGGATATGAAACGGCGGCGGCAATTGCACCAGGTCGGGGTTGTGCCGTGCCTCATCCAGGGTGCGGGTGGCCACGGTGAGGATCAGGTCGGTGTTGTGCAACATGCTCGGTGCCGTACGCCAGTGCGGCACACTCACCACGATACGTCGACGCAGGCCCTCGGCCCGCAGCAGGTTGTCGACCTCGCCATTGGTGCCACCGTCCATCGACACCTGGATATGCGGACGTTCCAGGTAACTCTCCAGGCGCAACAGACCGTCCTTGGGCAGCGTGCGCCGGTCCATGAGGCAGGAGAAGCTTTCTTCGAACAGCACCTCCATGGACACGTCGGTGGTCAACTGCGGGAACACCCCCAGCGCCAGGTCGATCTTGCCCTGTGCCACCTGTTCGAACATCGCATGGCGGCTGCCCTGGGTGACCATCAGCGTGGTGTTCGGTGCATAGCGGCGCAACCGCTCCAGCAGGCGCGGCAGCACAATCGCGGCGCCGTAATCGGACATCGCCATATGAAAGGTGCGCTGGGAGCTGGCGGGGTCGAAGTCGATGGACTTGCCGAACAGCGTTTCGACCTGGCTCAGAATCTCGCGCAAAGGTCCCTGGATGTTCTGCGCCAGGGCGCTCAGCGCGACTTCGTTGCCTTCGCGGATCAGGATCGGATCATCGAGCAACACCCGCAATTTGCTCAACGAGTGACTGATCGCCGGCTGGCTGAGGTGCAAGCGCGTGCCGGTGCGCGTCACGTGTTTTTCGGTGAGCAGTGCGTCAAGCACCACCAACAGGTTCAAATCGATGTTGCGCAATAACACTGTGACCATTTTTTTGAATTCCATTTCAGGGAGCGACATCCCACAAGGAGCGACCCATGCCTCAACTCAGACGAATCATTGAAACCGCGTTGTACGTAGATGACCTGGACCGGGCCAAGAGGTTCTATACCGAACACCTGCAACTGGAGACCATGGTCGAGAGCAACGTACTCGTCGCAATGAACGTTGGTCAGCAGAATACTCTCTTGCTGTTCAAACGGGGCGCCTCCGTGCACACCAAATACCTGAGCGGTGGAGAAATACCGCCCCACGATGCCAGCGGGCGGATCCATATCTGTTTTGCCGTGGACAAACAGGACATGCCCGAATGGGAACAACGCCTGCACGAAGCGCACATCGAGATCGAGGGGCGCACCGAGTGGCCCAAGGGCGGTTCCAGCGTTTATTTCCGCGATCCGGACGCCAACCTCGTCGAACTGTTGACCCCGGGCTGCTGGCCCATCTACTGACCTCTGCAAGGAATGACGCTTATGCGCCACGTCAGCCATCCACGACGTGTTGTTTCTCGGACCACCGGCGCACTGCTGATCGCCATCGTTCTGCTGCTGGGCCTCGCGTGGGGCCTGTGGCAGTGGAGCCACCCGGCGGTCGCCGCCAGCCGCGCTGCGCCGATCAAGGTCGCCATCGCTCCCGCCAGCAGCGCCCCGTTCACCCGTTACCTCGAAGCGATCGGCGAACTGGAGGCGGTGCAACAAGTCAGCGTGCCTGCCGAAGTCGGCGGACGCATCGTGCAATTGCCGATCCAGTCGGGGCAACGGGTGGAGCGCGATCAGGTACTGGTCAAGCTCAACGATGCGCCGCTGCAAGGCACCCTCGTGCGATTGCAGGGTGAAGTGGAGAACGCCCGGGTCAAGCTGGAGCGCTCGCGTCGGCTGGTGAGCGTCAACGCCACCTCGCGCGAAGCCTTCGACAATGCCCAGACCGAATACACCACCGCCCGGGGCGCCTTGCAGGAGCTCAAGGCGCAGATCGACCAACACACCATCCGCGCGCCGTTTGCCGGCACCGTCGGCATCCGCAAGGTGCACCTGGGCCAGTACGTCAACCCGGGCGACAGCCTGATCAACCTGGTGGGCGACCAGGGTTTGTACGTCAACTTCAACGTGCCGGAAAAAGCCCTGGGGCAAGTGGAAGTCGGCAGCGACCTGCAAGTCGTGCTCGACGCCCTGCCCGGGCAGACCTTCACCGCGCGGGTCAGTGCCATCGACCCGTTTCTGGACCGCTCGCGCACCTTGAGTGTCCAGGCGAAGCTCCAGGCGCCCACCCAGAATGCCTTGCCAAGGATGTTCGCCAAAGTGCGCCTGCCCCAGACATTGCCGGCCGACACCCTGACCGTGCCGGAAACCGCCGTGACCTATAACGCCTATGGCGAAGACCTGTTCGTGTTGCAGCCGCCCGCCGAAGCCGGCGCGGCGCCTACCGTGCGCCGCGTGCTGGTCAAGACCGGCGAGCGCCGCGATGGCCGGGTGGTGATTGACGAGGGGCTGCATCCCGGTGAACAGGTAGTGATTTCCGGCCAGATCAAGCTCAGTGACGGCGCCACCATCGAACCGTTGGAACACAGCGTATTGAACGAGCGCAACAGCCCCTCGGGCATGACCATGGCCGGGGAAAACCAGTGAAACTCACCGATCTCTTCGTGCGCCGTCCGGTGCTGGCGCTGGTGGTCAGCCTGTTGATCATGCTGGCGGGCCTCAAGGCCTACCTGGGCCTGCCGGTGCGTCAGTACCCGTTGCTGGAAAGCTCGGTGATCACCGTGACCACCGACTACCCCGGCGCGCCTGCCGAACTGATGCAGGGTTTCGTGACCCAACCGATCAGCCAGTCGCTGGCCTCCGTGGAGGGCGTGGACTATGTCAGTTCCTCGTCGGTCCAGGGCCGCAGCCTGATTACCCTGCGCATGGCCCTCAACCAGGACTCCAGCAAGGCCTTGAGCGATGTGATCGCCAAGGTCAACCAGGTCAAATACCGCCTGCCCGAGCAGGCCTACGATCCGGTCATCGAACGCTCGGCGGGCGATGCCACCGCTGTGGCTTACGTAGGCTTTTCCAGCGACAGCTTGTCGGCCTCGGCCCTGAGCGACTACCTCAGCCGCGTGGTGCAGCCGCTGTTCGCCACCATCGACGGCGTGGCCAAGGTCGAGACCTTCGGCGGCCAGCGCCTGGCCATGCGCCTGTGGCTCGATCCGCAGCGCATGGCCGGCCACGGCATCAGCGCCGCGCAGGTCGAGCAGGCGATCCGCGACAACAACTTCCAGGCCGCCCCCGGGCAGATCAAGGGCCAGTACGTGATCGCGTCGATCCAGGTCAACACCGACCTGATCAGCCTCGAAGACTTCCGCGACATGGTTATCCGCAATGACGGTGATCACCTGGTCCGCCTGCGGGACGTCGCCACCGTCGAGCTGGGCTCCGCCGCCTATGAAACCAGTGCACTGATGGACGCCAAACCGGCCGTGCACCTGGGCTTGTACGCGACGCCCAAGGGCAACCCGCTGCTGATCGTGGCCGATATCAAGCGTCTGTTGCCGGGCATCGAGAAAACCCTGCCTCCGGGGGTCAAGGTGGCGCTGGCCTTTGAAACCGCGCACTTCATCGAAGCCTCGATCATCGAAGTGATCGAGACGCTGGTGGAAGCCATCCTGATCGTGGTGGTGATCATCTACCTGTGTCTGGGCTCGGTGCGCAGCGTGATCATCCCGGTGGTCAGCATTCCCTTGTCCATACTCGGCGCCATGGGGCTGATGACGCTGTTCGGCTTCAGCATCAACCTGCTGACGCTGCTGGCAATGGTGCTGGCGATCGGGTTGGTGGTGGACGATGCCATCGTGGTCATGGAGAACATCCACCGTCATGTCAAAGAGGGCCGCAGTACGCTGCAAGCGGCGCTGTTCGGCGCCCGCGAGATCGCCTCGCCGGTGATCGCCATGACCATCACCCTGGCGGCGGTGTACATGCCCATCGGCCTGATGAACGGCCTGACCGGCGCGCTGTTCAAGGAGTTCGCCCTGACCCTGGCCGGCTCGGTGGTGGTGTCCGGGGTCATCGCCCTGACCCTGACCCCGGTGATGTGCGCCAAGCTCCTGCCCACCCAGGAGAGCGAAAGCACCATGGGGCGGCTGGCCGAGGGCTTCTTCCATCGTTTGTCGCGCATGTACCAGCGCGCTTTGGTGGGTTCACTGCGCGTGCGTGGGGCCATGCTGCTATTGGGCGCGCTGGTGCTGCTCAGCCTGCCGTGGCTGTACGGGCACGCCAGCAAGGAGCTGGCGCCCAACGAAGACCAGGGCAACCTGTTGCTGGCCATCAAGTCTCCGCAACACGCCAACCTCGATTACGTCGAGCGTTACGCCTACCAGTTGAGCGAAATCCTCGGTGAGCTGCCGGAAGCGGTCAGCACCTGGATCATCAATGGCAACGACGGCGTGGCCTCCAGTTTTGCCGGCGTCAACTTCACTGAATGGGCCCAGCGTGAACGCAGCGCCGCCGCGATCCAGAGCGAGCTGCAGCAGCGCGTGGACGCGGTGGAAGGCAACTCGATTTTCGTGTTCCAACTGCCGCCGCTGCCCGCCTCGACGGGCGGCCTGCCGGTGCAGATGGTGATTCGCAGCACCGAGGACTACCGCTCGTTGTACCAGGCCATGGAAGACCTCAAGACCCAGGCCCGGGCCAGCGGCCTGTTTGCGGTGGTCGACAGCGACCTGGCGTTCAACAACCCGGTGGTCCAGGTGCGTATCGACCGCAGCAAGGCCAACAGCCTGGGCATCCGCATGCGTGACATCGGCAGCACCCTGGCGGTGCTGATCGGCGAGAACTACACCAACCGGTTCGGCCTGCAAGGCCGCTCCTATGATGTGATCCCGCAAAGCCAGGCGTCGCGCCGCCTGACGCCCCAGGACTTGAACGACTTCTACCTGGACACCGACTCCGGCCGCCAGGTGCCGTTGTCTACCGTGGTCAGCCTGCATAACGTGATCGAGCCGAACAAACTCACGCAGTTCAACCAGCAGAACAGCGCCACCTTCCAGGGCATCCCGGCACCCGGGGTCAGCCTGGGCCAGGCGGTGGCGTTTTTGCAGGAACACAGCCGTGCCTTGCCGGTGAGTTTCAGCCATGACTGGCAGGCCGACTCGCGGCAGTTCATTCACGAGGGCAACGCCCTGCTGTTGACCTTTTTGTTTGCCCTGATCGTGATCTACATGGTGCTGGCCGCCCAGTACGAGAGCCTGACCGACCCGCTGATCATCCTGATCACCGTACCGCTGTCGATCTGCGGCGCGTTGATCCCGCTGGCGCTGGGCCTGGCGACGGTCAATATCTACACGCAGATCGGCCTGGTGACACTGATCGGCCTGATCAGCAAGCACGGCATCCTGATGGTCGAGTTCGCCAACGAGTTGCAGGTGCTGCACCGCTGCACCCCGGCCCAGGCGATCATCCGCGCGGCGCGCATTCGCCTGCGGCCGATCCTGATGACCACGGCGGCCATGGTCGTCGGTCTGGTGCCCTTGCTGTTTTCCTCGGGTGCCGGCGCCAGCAGCCGCTTCGGCCTGGGCCTGGTGATCGTGATCGGCATGCTGGTCGGCACGCTGTTCACCCTGTTCGTGTTGCCATCGGTGTACACGCTGATGTCGCGGGCGCACAAACCCGCCGTCGACTGGGCACTGGTCGAGCAGCAAGGCTGACGGCTGGAAACAAAAACGGGCGCCCCGGGGCGCCCGTTTTTTTGTGCTTGAAGCTTAGAGATGGGATTCGGCGTATTCGGCCAGAATCGAACGAGGGACGCCCTGCAAGGCGATGTGCACGCCGTTCGGAAAGTCCTTGAAGCGTTCCGTCAGGTAGGTCAGCCCGGAGCTGGTCGCGGACAGGTAAGGGGTGTCGATCTGTGCCAGGTTGCCCAGGCACACCACTTTGGAACCGGCGCCGGCCCGGGTGATGATGGTTTTCATCTGGTGCGGCGTGAGGTTCTGGCATTCATCGATCAGAATCAGGCTCTGCTGGAAGCTGCGACCCCGTATGTAGTTGAGGGATTTGAACTGCAACGGCACTTTGCTGAGGATGTAGTCGACGCTGCCATGGGTGTTTTCGTCATCCATGTGCAAGGCTTCGAGGTTGTCGGTGATCGCCCCCAGCCACGGCTCCATTTTTTCCGCTTCGGTGCCGGGCAGGAAACCGATTTCCTGGTCCAGGCCCTGCACGCTGCGGGTGGCGATGATGCGGCGATAGCGCTTGGTCACCATGGTCTGTTCGATGGCGGCGGCCAAGGCGAGGATGGTTTTCCCCGAGCCTGCGGCACCGGTCAGGTTGACCAGGTGGATGTCCGGGTCGAGCAGCGCGTACAGCGCCAGGCTCTGGTAGATATCACGCGGTTTCAGGCCCCAGGCTTCCTGGTGCAACAGGGGTTCCTGATGCAGGTCGAGGATCAGCAGCTTGTCGATCTGGATCTCTTTGATCCAGCCGACGAAGCCCTGTTCGTCGACGATGAACTCATTGATATGCACCGCCGGCAGGTTGTCGATCAGCTGCACCTGGTGCCAGGTGCGGCCATGGTCCTGGCGGGTTTCGACCTTGCTCACGCGGTCCCAGAACGAGCCGGTCATCATGTGATAACCCCGGGACAGCATCGACACGTCGTCGACCAGTTGGTCGGTGCTGTAGTCCTCGGCCGCGATCCCACACGCTCGGGCCTTGAGGCGCATATTGATGTCTTTGGTCACCAGCACGAGACGCAGGTCCTTGTCGCGCGCGTGCAGGTCGATCAATTGGTTGATGATCTTGTTGTCGTTCAGGTTTTCCGGCAGCAGGCTGTTGGGCTCGTGGTGCTTGCTCATCAGAATCGACAGCAACCCCTTGGGCCCGCCCTTGCCACGCTGGATCGGCACGCCGAGCTCAACGTCCTCGGGCGAAGCTTCGCCCAGGGTCTTGTCGATCAGGCGGATCGCCTGGCGACATTCGGCGGCCACGCTGTGGTGCCCGCTTTTGAGTTTGTCGAGCTCCTCAAGCACGATCATCGGGATGGCGACGTGGTGTTCTTCGAAGTTGAGCAGTGCGTTTGGATCGTGGATCAATACGTTGGTATCAAGCACATAAAGGATTGGCTGGTCGGAAGAAGGGTTACGTCCATGATCATCCATACTCGGTCACCTTTTGTGGGAGCCAGTCGACGCAATACCTGGGCGGTGCTGCGCCTCGAATCGACCGCCGAATGCACCTGAGTGACGTCAAGTGCGGGGCCCACCGAAGGAGTCTTGGAAGACGCCACCTGTGCTGCAGGTTTCGGCGATCTGACTTCGTAATACCGCAAAACCTGTGACAGGAAAAAGCACTTTGACGCTTTTTTGAAGTTTATTTTTCAGGATGACGAATAGCACTAGCCGTGTGCCAGCGTCCCCGTTAAAGTCGGAAGTCCGCCTGCATCGAACTGTCGCAATAATTCACCCCAAAAATGCCTCATCCCCAACAGGGCCGGGCACTTCGCCTTTTTAACGAAATGCTTCCCGGCAGTCCTGCCAGCCCAGGCCACTTTGTGCCGTAGCCTGCATCAGGATCGGCAACGCGACCCGCGCCTTGTCCTGGGTGTCGTGAAATACAATCACCCCTTTGCGCCACAACAGCATCAGCGTCAGCACGCGCTGTGCCGACTCATCGGCCTTGAGCTTGCCCGGTTCGTCCTGGGAGTCGATGTCCCACAACGCCACCTGCAAACCCTGAGACTGGAAAAAACCCTGGCTGTCCGCGCGGCGCTGGCCGTAGGGCGGGCGGAACAGCGGCACGTAGTTTTCCGGCATCAGGTTCTGCGCCAGCATTGCGCTGCGGGTAATCGAGCTCTGCCACTCCACCCAATGGCTGTGGGAGCGATACTGCCAGCCCTGGGTGCCCACGCACTGGCCCTGGTACAACGCCTGCACATCGGCGGCGGAACTGCGCTCCACGCGGGTCTGCAAACTGCTGCCGAGCACAAAGAAAGTGGCGTTCATTTTCTGCTTGCGCAGGTAGTCGGTGAGCCAGTCGGTATTGCCGCTGAGCGGGGCGGGGCCGCCGTCGAAGGTCAGCAGAAACAGGCGGTCGTTGAATTCGTCGCCATTACGCTCGTGGTCGCCGAACCGCGCGACTTCGCTGCTGATCTGCGGGAACAGCGCGGCCTTGCGCAGCAATTCGTCCAGATACCGCTCATGAAACACGTGGCTGGGGCCCGCCCAGCCTATATAGAAAGAGTTCTCGCTGACCTCGAACTTGCCGGCCTGCTCGCGCAGGTCGTCCATGCTTTCCACCAGGTAGCAGAACGAGGCGTCTTCCTCGCAGCTCTGCTGGGCGAAGGTGTAGTTCTCCAGCAACCGTTGCCAAAGCTGGCGACGCAGGTCGTCGATGGCGGACAGGTTGATGATCTTCAGGCCCAGGCGCTGCTTGAGCGCTGCCTCATCCTGATTTTCACTGGCCAGCAGGCTGTGGGCGAACATGAGGATTTCGGCGCGTGAGGCCACGTCGAACAGCGCCGGGCTGGCGAGTTTTTCGGGCCAGGTGCCACGGTCCAGGCTGGCCACATCCACCGGCGCCGCGTGGGCATTCAGGCATAGCAGGCAAGCCGACAACAAAAGCGCTATTCGCACACGGGGTCTCCCTCTCCAGAGTCGTCGGCCATCATAGCGGATCGTGTCTATCACCATCATAGGTGGAGTCAAAACGCCCCAGCCCCTAGAATCGCCCCACTATTACAGGAGACGACTGCATGCTGATGGTGATTTCCCCCGCCAAGACCCTCGATTTCGAGACCGCGCCTGTGACCCCGCGCTTTACCCAGCCGCAGTACCTGGATCATTCCCAGGCACTGATCGAGCAGCTGCGCACGTTCAGCCCGGCGCAAATCAGCGAACTGATGCACGTCTCCGACAAGATCGGCGGTCTCAACGCCGCGCGTTTCGGCAGCTGGACCCCGGCGTTCACCCCGGCCAACGCCAAGCAGGCGCTGCTGGCGTTCAAGGGCGATGTGTACACCGGCCTGAACGCCGAAACCTTCAGCGATGCCGACTTCAGCTACGCCCAGGACCACCTGCGCATGCTATCGGGCCTGTACGGCTTGCTGCGCCCTCTGGACCTGATGATGCCGTATCGCCTGGAGATGGGCACCAAACTGGCCAACGCCCGGGGCAAGGACCTTTACGCGTTCTGGGGCACCCGCATCAGCGAATGGCTGAACGAAGCCCTGGCCGCCCAAGGCGACGATGTGCTGCTCAACCTGGCATCCAATGAGTACTTCTCGGCGGTCAAACGCACGGCGCTGAACGCGCGGATCATCAATACCGAGTTCAAGGACCTGAAGAACGGCCAGTACAAGATCATCAGCTTCTACGCGAAAAAGGCCCGGGGCATGATGAGCCGTTTCGTCATCGACGAACGCATCAACGACCCGGCCAGGCTCAAGGAGTTCGATGTGCAGGGCTACCGCTTCAATGCGGAGCAGTCCAAGCCGGACAACCTGGTATTCCTGCGCGATCACGCACCGGAATAAGTCTCTCGAAAGCACAGATGTTCGAATGTGGGAGCTGGCTTGCCTGCGATAGCAGTATTTCAGTGACAGATGTGTCAACTGATCCACCGCCATCGCAGGCAAGCCAGCTCCCACATTTTTTATCACATTCCACCCGCCAAACTGCCATTATTTTGACGTCAAAAAATATCCTGACGCATTTCTAACGTTTCTTTCACTCGACAATTCCAAAATTTTTTCGTAGTGGCACCACTTTTTTTAAACAGTAGTGGCATAAAACTATCTACCCGTCTCAACTCCCCGCAACTATTGGCCCAAATAGCAAGTGCTATCAATATGGTGCCAGTGCCATCTTTTCCAATATTTCAAAAAATTTCAAGAAACAGGATGAGCGGCTCGGAACTTCGCCAAAACAGGCGGCTCATACCACCGGTAACGAAATTCTCTGTTTCTGTAAGAGATGACTTACATAACGACCCAAGGAAGTAGCGAAGTTGCCCCCATCAACTTTGTCTCGCGGGTTACATCATCAACTGATTGAGTTGAGGGCGGCGATAAGGACTGGTTGCTATCCCCTACAGGCCAAGGCAGCGCTTACCCAAATGTGTCAGTGATGACACCCAGGGCATTGATATTCAAAGGCTTAGCGCCTGTATCGAGACCCTGCGGCACTGGCGTCGGACCCTCCTCCCAGGGAGACCGGCTGCATTTGAGGGCAAGCCCCAATAACAAGGCCACGTTGCGCACAACTTGAGTGCAATAGTTAGTCACTCACTATTAAACATGCCTGTACGCGGTAAGTCGGCGTCTATTCGCACAACTTTCGCGGCATCAGTGACGCTTGCAAATATTAACGCCAGCCAATAATTGGCTTGATTAACAACGTCTTCAGTGACAATGAGGTAAAAGCGATGCGCATCAGCATATTTGGTCTGGGTTACGTTGGCGCAGTATGTGCCGGTTGCCTGTCTGCACGTGGCCATGACGTGGTCGGCGTAGACATCTCCAAGGACAAGATTGACCTGATCAATGCCGGCAAATCGCCGATCGTTGAACCGGGCCTGGGCGAATTGTTGAGCCAGGGTATCCAGACCGGTCGCCTGCGTGGCACCACCAACTTCGCCGACGCCATCCGCGACACCGACCTCTCGATGATTTGCGTCGGTACGCCCAGCAAGAAAAACGGCGACCTGGAACTGGACTACATCGAAGCCGTGTGCCGCGAGATCGGTTTTGTCCTGCGCGACAAAGCCACCCGCCACACCGTGGTCGTGCGCAGCACCGTACTGCCGGGCACCGTGGCCAACGTGGTGATCCCGATCCTCGAAGACTGCTCCGGCAAAAAAGCCGGCGTCGACTTCGGCGTGGCGGTCAACCCGGAATTCCTGCGTGAATCCACCGCCATCGCCGACTACGACCTGCCCCCGATGACCGTCATCGGCGAATTCGACAAAGCCTCCGGCGATGTCCTGCAGTCGCTGTACGAAGAACTCGACGCGCCGATCATCCGCAAGGACATCGCCGTTGCCGAAATGATCAAGTACACCTGCAACGTGTGGCACGCCACCAAAGTGACCTTCGCCAACGAGATCGGCAACATCGCCAAGGCCGTCGGCGTCGATGGCCGTGAAGTGATGGAAGTGGTGTGCCAGGACAAGACCCTCAACCTGTCCCAGTACTACATGCGTCCAGGCTTCGCTTTCGGTGGCTCCTGCCTGCCGAAAGACGTACGCGCCCTCACCTACCGCGCCGGCTCCCTGGACGTGGAAGCGCCACTGCTCAACTCGCTGATGCGCAGCAACGAATCCCAGGTGCAGAACGCTTTCGACATCGTCTCCAGCCACGACAAACGCAAAGTCGCCTTGCTGGGCCTGAGCTTCAAGGCCGGCACCGACGACCTGCGCGAAAGCCCGCTGGTGGAATTGGCCGAAATGCTGATCGGCAAGGGTTTCGACCTGAGCATCTACGACAGCAACGTCGAGTACGCCCGCGTCCACGGTGCGAACAAAGACTACATCGAAGGCAAGATCCCGCACGTGTCGTCCCTGCTCAACTCGGACTTCGACGACGTGATCAACAACTCCGACGTGATCATCCTCGGCAACCGTGACGAGAAGTTCCGTGCCCTGGCGCACAACGCACCGCAAGGCAAGCAAGTGATCGACCTGGTGGGCTTCATGGCCAAGGCCACCAGTGCCGGTAGCCGTACCGAAGGTATTTGCTGGTAACAGCGACGGCTAGTTCCGGGCTGCACGCGTACCTCCCCAGCGCGTGCAGCCGGGAACCTCCTTCACCTGCGGATGACGCTTATGTCCAAGTTAAAACACGTACTACTGCAATCCGCCGGCTGGCTGTTCTTCCTCAGCCTGCTGATGGGTCTCGCCCTGCTGTTGCCGGCGAGTACGTTCGACTCCGAGTCGAAGAATTTCATTTTCCTGATTGGCGCCGTGGGTATCTGGCGCTACTCGATGGGTGCCACGCATTTCATTCGCGGCATGTTGTTCCTGTACGTGGTCTACCCGCATCTGCGCCGCAAAGTGCGCAAGCTGGGCAAGGCCGCCGACCCGTCCCATGTGTTCCTGATGGTCACCAGCTTTCGTATCGATGCACTGACCACCGCCCAGGTGTACAGCTCGGTGATTCGCGAAGCCATCGACTGCGGCTTCCCCACCACCGTGGTCTGCTCGCTGGTGGAAATGTCCGATGAGCTGCTGGTGAAAAGCCTGTGGGAACGCATGGCCCCGCCTGACCGCGTGACCCTCGACTTCGTGCGCATCGCCGGTACCGGCAAGCGCGACGGCCTGGCTTTCGGTTTCCGCGCCATCTCGCGCCACTTGCCGGACGACCGCGCCGTGGTGGCGGTGATCGATGGCGATACCGTGCTCGCCGAAGGCGTGGTGCGCAAGACCGTGCCGTGGTTCCAACTGTTCGGCAACGTCGGCGGCCTGACCACCAACGAATTCTGCGAAGTGCGCGGCGGTTACATCATGAGCGAATGGCACAAGCTGCGCTTCGCCCAACGCCACATCAACATGTGCTCCATGGCCCTGTCCAAGCGCGTGTTGACCATGACCGGCCGCATGTCGGTGTTCCGTGCCCGCGTAGTGACTGACCCCGGCTTCATCGCCGACGTGGAAAGCGACTCGCTGCAACACTGGCGCCTGGGCCGCTTCAAGTTCCTCACCGGCGACGACAAATCCAGCTGGTTCAGCCTGATGCGCCTGGGCTACGACACCTTCTACGTGCCGGACGCCGCGATCAACACCGTGGAACACCCGCCGGAAAAAAGCTTCATCAAGGCCAGCCGCAAACTGATGTTCCGCTGGTACGGCAACAACCTGCGCCAGAACTCCCGCGCCCTGGGCCTGGGCGTGCGCCGTCTCGGGCTGTTCACCAGCATCGTATTGTTCGACCAGCGTGTATCGATGTGGACCTCCCTGCTCGGCCTGACCGTGGCCTTCATCGCCACCTTCAAGTACGGCGGTGCGTTCATCCTCGCCTACCTGCTGTGGATCGGCATCACCCGCCTGATCCTCACCCTGTTGCTGTCGTGCTCCGGCCACAAGATCGGCCCGGCCTACCCGATGATTCTCTATTACAACCAGATCATGGGCGCACTGGTGAAGATCTACGTGTTCTTCCGCCTTGATCAACAGTCCTGGACCCGCCAGGACACCAAACTGACCCGCGATTTGGCCAGCTTTCAACGTTGGTTCAACACCTGGTCGTCTCGGACCATGACCTTCTCCGCCGGCAGCATTTTCGTCGCCGTGTTGCTGATGATGGTCTGACAGCCAAGCCTGAATTAACTAGGAGCTACACCTATGAGTCAGAACACCATGAACAGCCAAGCAAACGTCAACGTTGTCCACGAATCCGAAGCCCAGCGCCAACATGCCCGCGTGAAAATCCCGGCCAAGCTGCGCTTCTTCAATACTGACCGCACGCCGACCGAAGCACGGGTGATCGACCTGTCCGCCGGCGGCCTGGCCTTCACCTCCACCCAGCCGTTGACCGTCGGCGAAGTGCACAAGGGCCGCCTGCAATTCGTGATCGACAACCTGGGCCTGGCCATGGACGTGGAGTTGCAGATCCGCTCCTACGACCGCCAGAGCGGCCGCACCGGCTGCCAGTTCCAGAACCTCGAACCCCAGGATATTTCCACCCTGCGCCACCTGATCACCTCGCACCTGTCGGGTGACATCGTGACCATGGGCGACGTGCTGGCGACCCTGCAACGGGACAACTTCACCAAGGCGCGCAAGGTCAAGGACACCGGCAGCGGCATGACCGCATTCGGTCGTCTGCGTGCGGTGACGTTCAGCGCAGGCATTTTTATCGTTGGCCTGGCCGCGTTCGGTTTCATCTTCAAATCGGTGTACGGCATGTACTTCGTCAGCCACGCCCAGGCCGGCCTGGTGAGTGTGCCCGGCATGAACGTGACCATGCCCCGCGACGGCACCGTGCAAAGCCTGCTCAAAGGTGACGCGGTCGCGGCCAAGGGCGCGCCATTGGCAACCTTCAGCACCAGCATGCTCGACGTGCTCAAGGGCCATCTGGACGAAGACCAACTGCAACCGGCCAAGGTCGAAGAGCTGTTCGGCAAGCAAATGACCGGCACCCTGACGTCGCCCTGCGATTGCGTGGTCGCTCAGCAACTGGTCGCTGACGGCCAGTACGCCAGCAAGGGCGACGTGATCTTCCAACTGGTGCCACGCGGCAGCCTGGCCAATGTCGAAGCGCGCTTCACCTACCGCCAGTTCGCCGACGTGCGCCCGGGCACCCCGGTGAGCTTCCAGGTGGCCGACGAAGAACAAGTGCGCACCGGCACCATCGTCAGCAGCACCAGCCTGAACAGCGCCGACCTGTCCTCCGACATCCGCGTGCAGATCAAGCCCGACGCACCGCTGGACAGCACCTACGCCGGTCGCCCGGTGGAAGTCACCAGCGACCGTGGCCCTTCGCTGAACTGGCTGATCGACAAAGCCATGGCTAACGGTCTGTAAGCAGAGGACATGCCTGTGATGACTCTCTCAAAAACACCGCTGCCCCCTGTGGGAGCCGGGCTTGCCCGCGATGGCATCGACTCGGTACACCCGACACACCGAGGTGCCCGCATCGCAGGCAAGCCAGCTCCCACAGAAAACAGATCTCACTGCGTCCTGGCCTTCTGCACATTGGCACTGGCCGTGAGCCTCGCCGGCTGCGCCGGTCTGCCCGACCAGCGCCTGGCCAATGAAGCGCTCAAGCGCGGCGACACCGTCACCGCGCAGCAGAATTACCAGCAACTGGCCGACCTGGGCTACAGCGAGGCCCAAGTAGGCCTGGCCGATATCCAGGTCGGCACCCGCGACCCGGCGCAGATCAAGCAGGCCGAAGCCACCTACCGCGCCGCCGCGGATACGTCGCCGCGTGCCCAGGCCCGTCTCGGTCGCCTGCTGGTGGCCAAGCCTGGCAGCACCGAAGCCGAACACCACGAAGCCGAAGGCCTGTTGAAGAAAGCTTTTGCCAACGGCGAAGGCAATACCCTGATCCCGCTGGCCATGCTCTACCTGCAATATCCCCACAGTTTCCCGAACGTGAACGCCCAGCAGCAGATCAGCAAGTGGCAGGCGGCGGGTTATCCGGAAGCCGGCCTGGCCCAGGTGCTGCTGTATCGCACCCAGGACACCTACGACCAGCATCTGGATGACGTGGAGCGCATCTGCAAGGCCGCGCTGAACAGCACCGATATCTGCTACGTCGAGTTGGCCACGGTCTACCAGAAAAAAGCCGAGCCGGAAAAACAGGCCGAACTGCTCAAGCAGATGGAAGCCGGCTACAGCCGTGGCACCGTCACTGCGCAGCGTGTCGACAGCGTGGCCCGTGTCCTGGGCGATTCGACCCTGGGCAAACCGGACGAAAAGACCGCCCAGGCCCTGCTGGAAAAAATCGCCCCCGGTTACCCCGCGTCCTGGGTCAGCCTGGCGCAACTGCTCTACGACTTCCCGGAGCTGGGCGACGTCGACCAGATGATGAAGTACCTGGACAACGGCCGCGCCGCCGACCAGCCCCGCGCCGAACTGTTGCTGGGCAAGCTCTACTACGAAGGCAAGTGGGTGCCCGCCGATGCCAAGGCTGCCGAAGCGCACTTCGAAAAAGCCGTGGGCAAGGAAGTGGCCGCCGATTACTACCTGGGCCAGATCTACCGCCGTGGCTACCTGGGCAAGGTCTACCCGCAGAAGGCCCTGGACCACCTGTTGACCGCTGCGCGCAACGGCCAGAACAGCGCCGACTTCGCCATCGCCCAATTGTTTTCCCAAGGCAAGGGCACCAAGCCCGACCCCGTGAACGCCTATGTCTTCAGCCAGCTGGCCAAGGCCCAGGACACACCCGAGGCCAACGACCTGGCTACGCAGCTTGAAACCCCGCTCACACCGGACCAGCGCGCCCAGGGTCAACGCCTGGTGCAACAGGAACTGGCCGCTCGCGGCACTTTGGCCCAGAGCACGTTGCAACTGCACGCCCTGGAAGAAGAAGACGGCGAGGAATCCCTATGAAGCTCAATCCATTCGTCAAGGCCGGCATTGGCCTGACCTTCGCCCTGTTGTGGTCGTGCCCGACCCTGGCAGCGCTGACCGAACAGAAAAACTTCGGCCTGGAAGTGAAAATCACCGGCCAGTCCGAAGACGACCGCGACCTGGGCACCAAGCCCGGCGGCGACGTCAACGGTATCGGCCTGGACCTGCGCCCGTGGGTCTATGGCGAAAGCGGCAACTGGAGCGCCTACGCCATGGGCCAGGCCGTGACCTCCAGCGACATCATCGAGACGGACACCTTGCAACAGTCCGCCGATGACGCCAGCGAACAATCGAGCAACGACGACCGCAAGACCAAAAAGAATTACCTGGCCCTGCGCGAATTCTGGGTCGGCTACAGCGGCTTCACGCCCTACCCCGGCGAGATCCTCAAGTTCGGTCGCCAGCGCCTGCGCAATGACGACGGTCAATGGCGCGACACCAACATCGAAGCGCTGAACTGGACCTTCGACACCACCTTGCTCAAGGCCAATGTCGGCGCCGCCGAACGGTTCAGCGAATACCGCACCGACCTCAAGGAACTGTCGCCCAAGGACAAGGACCGCCAGCACTTCTACGCCGACGCCGCCTACCAGTGGACGCCGGGCCAGTGGATCGGCGTGCGCGCCCACCACACCCATGACGACGGCAAGCTCGACTACGCCGAACCGGGCGTGGCCACCGACCCGCTGGACAAGCGCGAGAACGGCGACCTGACCTGGCTCGGCCTTGAAGCCAACAGCGACGCCTACAACTGGCGCAACACCAACACCGTCAACTACTGGGCCAGCATCACCGGCATGCAGGGCGACCGCGACACCGTCAACGCCTTGAACGCCGATGGGACCCGCCCCACCAATGCCAAGCGCAGCGATGACGTGAACGGCTGGGCCACCGACCTCGGTGTGCGCCTGCGTCTGGATCCGCAATGGCAAGTGGGTGCGGCCTACTCCCGCGCCAGCGCCGAGTACGAACAGAACGGCCTGCAAAGCAACCGCTCGAACTGGACCGGCACCCAGTCCCGCGTGCATCGCTTCGGCGAAGCCTTCCGCGGCGAGATGAACAACATGCAGTCCATGAGCCTGTTCGGTTCCTGGCAGCTGCGCGAGGACTACGACGCGAGCCTGGTGTACCACAAGTTCTGGCGTGTCGACGGCAACAAGCCGGTGGGCAGCAACGGCATCGACGCGGTGCAGAACAACACCGACGACGTGACCGGCGCGATCCTGTCCAGCACGTCCTTGCCGCTGGAAGACGGCAAGAAAGACCTGGGCCAGGAGATGGACCTGGTGGTCACCAAGTACTTCAAGAAAGGCCTGTTGCCCGCCGCGCTCAGCCAGTCGATCGATGAACCGTCGGCCCTGGTGCGTCTGCGTGCAGGTGTATTCAAACCGGGCGACGCCTATGGCAGCCAAGTCGACTCGTACATGCACCGCGCCTTTGTCGACGTGATCTGGCGATTCTGATGGGAGCCTGCGCAATGAACCCTCAAGCCCTCAAAGGCTCGGTCAGCCTGTTGGTCGCGGCCATGCTGCTTGCCAGCACTTCGGCCTTTGCCGAAGGCGCTGCGGTCAAGGCGCCGACCATCGCCAAAGAACTGCAGGAGGCCAAGACCTACACCGTTTCCAGCCCGCCGACGGCGCCGCTGGAAATGGCCAAGCCGGCCCTGCCGGACCTGTCGGGCTACACGGCCGCGGCGATGGAAAAAAAGATCGTACGCAGCAAGCCCGGCAAAATCAGCATCCGCCGCATGATGCAGGAAGACGCCCTCAAAGACTTCATCGGCGGTGACAACAAGATGGCCGAATGGGTGGTGCGCCAGCACGGCATCCCCCAGGCGATCTTCGTCGACGACGGCTACATGAACCTCAAGGACCTGTTGGGCAAGGTGCCCAAGCAGTACCTGAGCGAAACCTCGCCGGGGGTGTTCCTGGCCAAGTTGCCGATCGTGGTCGGACGCAAAGGCATCCTGGAGATCGACAAGAAAACCCAGGAACTGCGCCTGTCCCAGGAAGCCGGTTCGTTCCTGATCAACGACGGCCAGCTGTTCGTGCGTGACACCAGAATCACCGGCTGGAGCGAGAAAGCCAACGGCCCGGCGCTGTTCAAGTCGCCCAAGGAATTCCGTCCGTTCCTGCTGGCCTGGGGTGGCACCGAGACCTACGTGGCCAACAGCAAGATGGCCAGCTTCGGCTACGCCAACAGTAAGTCGTACGGGGTGAGTATTTCCCAGTACACGCCGAACATGGCCAAGGTGCTCAAGCGTCCGGAACCCACCGGCTGGATCATCGATTCCGAGTTCTCGGACATGTGGTACGGCTTTTACTGCTACGAAACCACGGGCTTCGTGATCAAGGGCAATACCTACAAGGACAACATTGTCTATGGCATCGACCCCCACGACCGTTCCCACGGCCTGATCATCGCCGACAACACTGTCTACGGCACCAAGAAGAAGCACGGCATCATCATTTCGCGGGAAGTGAACGACAGCTTCATCTTCAACAACCGCAGCTACGACAACCACCTGTCGGGCTTGGTGATCGACCGGAACAGCGTGAACAACCTGATCGCCGACAACGAGATCTACCGCAACCACACCGACGGCATCACCCTCTACGAGAGTGCCGACAACCTGCTGTGGGGCAACAAGGTGATCAGCAACCGTCGCCACGGCATCCGGGTGCGTAACAGCGTGAACATCAAGCTGTATGAGAACACCGCCATGGCCAACGGCCTGACCGGCGTGTACGGCCACATCAAGGACTTGACCGACACCGACCGCGACATCGCGCTCGACCCGTTCGACGCCAAGGTCTCGCTGATCCTGGTGGGCGGCGAGCTGGCCGGCAACGGCAGCGGCCCGCTGTCCATCGACTCGCCCTTGAGCATCGAGCTGTACCGCGTGTCGATGCTGGCACCGACCAAATCCAGCGGTATCAGCTTCTCCGGCGTCCTTGGTGATCGCCAGGAAGAGATTCTCGACCTGCTGGTGCGCCAGCAGAAAGCCGTGCTGATCGACCCTGTCGAACGCCAGACCGAAATGCAGGACTGAGGATGACCCTTATGCACCCACACATGATCAAATTGCTGAGCCTCTCGGGTCTGACCCTCGGCCTGCTGGCGGCCAGCCAGGGCGTGCGCGCCGACGACATCAAGGCGCCGACCTTCACCGCCGAGCCCTGCTGCAGCCTGTGCCCCGCCGCCCATGACGCGCGCAACTACACCACGCGCTACCAGCAGAACTTCACCACCCTGGTGCAGGCCCAGGGCGACTGGCTGTTCCGTACCCAGGAAGACTTGCGCACCGAGTTCGACACCACCCCGGCCGGCTACAAACGCATGCAACAACTGCACGATGCGTTCAAGGCCAAGGGCGTGGAATTGGTGGTGGTCTACCAGCCGACCCGTGGCCTGGTGAACCGCAACAAGCTCAACCCCGAAGAAAAGGCCAAGTTCGATTTCGACAAGGCTCTGGCCAACTACAAAACCATGCTCGGGCGTTTCGCCAAGATGGGCTATGTGGTGCCGGACCTGTCGCCGCTGACCAACGAGCAACTGCCCGATGAGCTGCCGGCCCACGACTTCTACTTCCGTGGCGACCAGCACTGGACCCCGTACGGCGCCCAGCGCACCGCGAAGATCGTCGCCGAGAAAGTGCGCGCCATGCCCGAGTTCGCCGACATTCCCAAGCGTGAATTCGAGACCAAGCGCTCCGGGCGCATGGGCAAGACCGGCACCCTGCACAACATGGCCGGCCAGCTCTGCGGCACCAGCTACGCGATCCAGTACATGGACCAGTTCACCACCGAGCCCAAGGGCGAAGCCGGTGACGGCGACCTGTTCGGTGACTCGGGCAACCCGCAGATCACCCTCGTCGGCACCAGCCACAGCGGCAAGAACTACAACTTCGCCGGGTTCCTGGAGCAGGAAATCGGTGCCGACATCCTCAACGTGGCCTTCCCCGGCGGCGGCCTGGAAGGCTCGATGATCCAGTACCTGGGCAGCGATGAGTTCCAGAAGAGCCCGCCGAAAATCCTGATCTGGGAATTCTCGCCGCTGTACCGCCTGGACCAGGAAACCATCTACCGCCAGATGATGGCGTTGCTGGACAACGGCTGCGAAGGCAAGACCGCGCAGATGACCACCAGCACCACACTGAAAACCGGCAAGAACGAATTGCTGGTGAACAGTTCGAACAAAGACCTGCGCAACAGCAGTCACCAGATAGACATCCGCTTCGCCGACCCGTCGGTGAAAACCTTGCAAGCCACCCTCTGGTACATGAACGGGCGCCACGAGGACCTGAAGATCGAAAAACCCGAGACATCCGATACAGACGGGCGTTTCGCCTTCGAACTGCGCACCGATGAAGACTGGGCCTCGCAGAACTTGCTGGCCGTGGAAGTGCAAGGCCCCGAAGCGGGCCAGGCCGCGCAGAAGGTTGAAGCGAAAATTTGCACACGCAACGTATTCCCAAGCGGTGGTCAGCAGACCGCCCAACTTGGGCAATGAGGTTACCTATGCAGAAGTTATTGATTCCATCGTTGCTGGGCCTGGCGATCTTCGCCGGCGCAGCCAACGCCGCCGCACCATTGCGTCCGCCCCAGGGCTATTTCGCCCCGATCGAGGCGTTCAAGACCGGCGACTTCAAGAATGACTGCGACGCCATGCCGGCGCCGTACACCGGCTCGCTGCAATTTCGCAGCAAGTACGAAGGCTCGGACAAAGCCCGCGCCACCCTGAATGTGCAATCCGAAAAAGCCTTTCGCGACAGCACCGCCGACATCACCAAGCTGGAAAAAGACACCAGCAAGCGCGTGATGCAGTTCATGCGCGACGGGCGTCCGGAGCAGCTGGAATGCACATTGAATTGGCTGACCAGCTGGGCCAAGGCAGATGCATTGATGTCCAAGGACTTCAACCACACCGGCAAGTCCATGCGCAAATGGGCGCTGGGCAGCATGGCGTCGGCCTATGTGCGCTTGAAGTTTTCCGACTCGCACCCGCTGGCCAACCACCAGCAGGAATCGCAGTTGATCGAGGCCTGGTTCAACAAACTGGCCGACCAGGTGGTGAGCGACTGGGACAACCTGCCGCTGGAGAAAACCAACAACCACTCGTACTGGGCCGCCTGGTCGGTGATGGCCACGTCCATCGCCACCAACCGCCGCGACCTGTTCGATTGGGCGGTGAAGGAATACAAGGTCGGCGCGAACCAGGTCGACGCTCAGGGCTTTTTGCCGAACGAATTGAAGCGTCAGCAACGCGCCCTGTCGTACCACAACTACGCGCTGCCGCCGCTGTCGATGATCGCCAGTTTTGCCCTGGTCAATGGCGTGGACCTGCGCCAGGAAAACAACGGCGCGCTCAAGCGCCTGGGCGACAAGGTGCTGGCCGGGGTCAAGGACCCGGAGATCTTCGAACAGAAGAACGGCAAGGAACAGGACATGAAGGACCTCAAGGAGGACATGAAATTCGCCTGGCTCGAACCGTTCTGCACCCTCTACACCTGCGCACCGGATGTGGTGGAACGCAAGCACGGCATGCAGCCGTTCAAGACATTCCGCCTGGGGGGCGACCTGACCAAGGTCTACGACCCGGCGCATGAAAAAGGCAACAAAGGTTCCTGATGGTTGGACTCGGTCCAAGTTTGGGAGCTGGCTTGTGTGGGAGCTGGCTTGCCTGCGATGCAGACACCTCGGTGCTTAAGACACACCGAGTTGATCCAATCGCGGGCAAGCCCGGCTCCCACACAAGCCCGCTCCCACAGTTTGAGCCGGTTTCGTCAGCATGAATGTTGTACCGCCCTCCCCCGAATTTCCGTGGGGGGGTTTGGGGGGGCTCCGGCCCTTGACTGTTGGTTAAACATGGAGAGATCGGGATGGTTTTCTCGTCCAATGTGTTCCTGTTTCTGTTCTTGCCGATCTTTCTCGGCTTGTACTACTTGAGCGGGCAACGCTATCGCAACCTGCTGCTGCTGATTGCCAGCTATGTGTTCTACGCCTGGTGGCGAGTGGACTTCCTGGCACTGTTCGCTGCGGTGACGCTGTGGAACTACTGGATTGGCCTCAAGGTAGGGGCCGCCGGTGTGCGCACCAAGCCGGCCCAGCGCTGGCTTCTGTTGGGCGTGGCAGTCGACCTGTGCATCCTCGGCTACTTCAAGTACGCCAACTTCGGCGTCGACAGCATCAACGTGATGATGAAGTCCATGGGGCTTGAGCCGTTCATCCTGACCCACGTGCTGCTGCCGATTGGTATCTCGTTCTACATTTTCGAGTCCATCAGCTACATCATCGACGTATACCGTGGCGACACCCCGGCCACGCGCAACCTGATCGACTTCGCGGCGTTCGTGGCGATCTTCCCGCACTTGATCGCCGGCCCCGTGCTGCGCTTTCGCGACCTGGCCGATCAGTTCAACAACCGCACGCACACCCTCGATAAATTCTCCGAGGGCTGCACGCGGTTCATGCAGGGTTTCATCAAGAAGGTGTTTATCGCCGACACCCTCGCGGTGGTGGCCGACCATTGCTTCGCCCTGCAAAACCCCACCACGGGCGATGCCTGGCTCGGCGCACTGGCCTACACCGCGCAGCTGTACTTCGACTTCTCCGGCTACAGCGACATGGCCATCGGCCTGGGCTTGATGATGGGTTTCCGCTTCATGGAAAACTTCAAGCAACCGTATATCAGCCAGTCGATCACCGAGTTCTGGCGCCGCTGGCACATCAGCCTCTCCACCTGGCTGCGCGACTACCTCTACATCACCCTGGGCGGCAATCGCAAAGGCACGCTGATCACCTACCGCAACCTGTTCCTGACCATGCTGCTCGGTGGCCTGTGGCACGGCGCGAACATCACCTACATCGTCTGGGGTGCCTGGCACGGTATGTGGCTGGCGATTGAAAAAGCCATCGGCCTCAACACCTCGCCACGCAGTTTCAACGTGGTGCGCTGGGCGTTCACTTTCCTGCTGGTGGTGATGGGCTGGGTGATCTTCCGCGCCGAAAACCTGCATGTGGCCGGGCGTATGTACGGTGCCATGTTCAGCTTTGGCGAGTGGTCGCTGTCGGAACTCAACCGCGCCAGCCTCACCGGCCTGCAAGTGGCGACCCTGGTGGTGGCGTACGCAACCCTGGCGTTCTTCGGCCTGCGCGACTTCTACACCAACCGCCCTGCGGACAAAACCAAGCCGGCCGACCCGAGCCTGATCAAGGCCGTGCCTGGCGACAACCCCGGCAGCATCCACCAGCCCGGTTTCACCGTGGGCCGGGACGCCGCCGTGCAACCGGCCTACTGGACCGCGGACTGGCCACGCTACGCCATGCGCGCGGCGGTGCTGCTGCTGTTCGTGGCGTCGATTCTCAAACTGTCGGCGCAGAGTTTCTCGCCGTTCCTTTACTTCCAATTCTGAGGGAGCCGACCATGACCCGTTCATTACGCGTCCTCTATATCGGGCTGTTCCTGGTGCTGCTGCTGGCCCTGGGCGCCTGGTCGATGCGCAGTTTCTTCGGCTTCAGCACCAACGCCGACGCCACTGTGCTCAATGGCCGCTGGACCAAAGCCGTCGAGACCCACTACGACGACGAGTTCCCGATCAAGCGCCTGGGCACCAACCTCTGGGCCGCGCTGGATTACAAGCTGTTCAACGAAGGCCGCCCGGGCGTGGTGCTGGGCCGCGATCACTGGTTGTACAGCGACGAGGAGTTCAACCCCGCCGTCAACGAAGACCAGAACCTGGAAGGCAACTACGCACTGGTCGAAGGCGTGCGTCAGAAGCTCAAGGCCCAGGGCATTCAGCTGGTGATGGCGATCGTGCCGGCCAAAGTGCGCCTGTACCCGGAGCATCTGGGTGAAGTGAAGCCGGCGAGCATCCACGCCAACCTGTACCAGGATTTCCACGCCCGTGTCGCCGCCGACAAGATCATCGCCCCGGACCTGCTCGGCCCGCTGCAACAAGCCAAGTTGGGCGGCACCCAAGTGTTCCTGCGCACCGATACTCACTGGACGCCGGACGGTGCCGAAATCGCCGCCAGGCAACTGGCCCGGACCATTGCCGACCAGACGCCACTGAGCGGCGAGCCGCAGCGCTTCGTCACCGAGGCCGAGAAGACCGAGCCGCACAAAGGCGACCTGCGTCTGTTCCTGCCCCTGGACCCGCTGTTCGAAAACCTGATGCCCCCCAAGGAACCGCTGGAAAAACGCGTGACACACCTGGCGCAGGAAGCCGGCGACGACGCGCTGTTCACCGACAGCGAAACCCCGGTCGCCCTGGTAGGCACCAGCTACAGCGCCAACCCCAACTGGAACTTCGTCGGCGCCCTCAAGCAAGCCCTGGGCAGCGACGTGGTGAGCTACGCCGAGGACGGCCACGGCCCGATCCTGCCGATGCTCAGCTACCTGAAAAGCGACGACTTCAAGAACAACCCGCCCCAGGTGCTGATCTGGGAATTCCCTGAACGTTATCTGCCCGTGAACAACGAAATCGGTGATGCCGACCCGCAGTGGGTTGCGCAGCTTAAACAAGCCGGTTCGCGCCAACAGAACATGGCTATCAACTCCCCAAAATCCGAGACGCCCGACCGGGCGCAAAACTGAAAGAGAGGTAACTCACATGACTTTCACTACAACTCCGCGTCGTCTCGCCAAGACCCTGGCCCTGGCTGCCGGCATGAGCCTCGTATCGATGTCCGCCTTCGCCGGTGGCGACGCCGCCCTCTACGGCCCGACCGCCCCCAAAGGCTCGACCTTCGTGCGGGTGTACAACGCCGGCAACCAGGAAGTCAGCGCCACCGTGGGCAACACCAACCTGAGCGAAGTTGCGCCACTGGCCAGCAGCGATTTCAGCTTCATGCCCGGCGGTGACTACAGCGCCAAGATCGGCAGCCAGACCGTGCCGGTCAAACTCGCCGCCGACCACTACTACACCCTGGTCAGCAGCGGCAGCGGCCAGCCACAACTGATTGAAGAGCCACCGTTCAAGAACAAACAGAAATCCCTGGTGCGCGTGCAGAACCTCAGCGACAAGGCCCTGACCCTGAAAACCGCCGATGGCAAGACCGATGTGGTCAAGTCGGTGGCGGCCAAGGGCCGTGGCGAGCGTGAAATCAACCCGGTGAAGGTAAGCCTGGCGTTGTATGACGGTGACAAGAAAGTCGGCGATGTGAAGCCGGTGGCCCTGGAACGTGGTGAAGCGGCGGTGCTGTATGTGACGGGCTCCGGTTCGAGCCTCTCGCCAGTCTGGGTGAAACGCCCCGTGTCGACCCGCTGATTAGATTTTCGGCCTGGCTCCGCTCCCCTGTGGGAGCTGGCTTGCCTGCGATGGCATCACCTCGGTGTCCCTGACAAACCGAGTCGTCTGCATCGCGGGCAAGCCCGGCTCCCACAGGGACCGAGGAGTCCGGTCGGACCGAGACAAAAACAAGAGTGAAACGACAAACCTTCGTAGCTCTGACCCATATCGATTCAAGGAGAAACACCCATGATCCCAGTAATCCTTTCCGGTGGTAGCGGCTCACGTCTTTGGCCGCTTTCCCGTAAACAGTTCCCGAAACAATTCCTGGCCCTGACCGGCGAGCACACGCTGTTCCAGCAAACCCTGGAGCGCCTGGTGTTCGAAGGCATGGACACCCCGATCGTGGTCTGCAACAAGGACCATCGTTTCATCGTCAACGAGCAACTGAGCGCGCGCAAGCTGGAAAGCCAGCGCATCCTGATGGAGCCATTCGGCCGCAACACCGCGCCCGCCGTGGCCCTGACCGCGATGATGCTGGTCAACGAAGGCCGCGACGAGCTGATGCTGGTGCTGCCCGCCGACCACGTGATCGACGACCAGAAAGCCCTGCAACGCGCCCTGGCCCTGGCCACCGTGGCCGCCGAGCGCGGCGAGATGGTGCTGTTCGGCGTGCCGGCGACCCGCCCGGAAACCGGTTATGGCTACATCAAGTCCACCAACGATTCGCTGCTGCCCGAAGGCGTGAGCCGTGTCGAACAGTTCGTGGAAAAACCCAATGAAAAACGCGCCGTCGAGTTCGTCAAAAGCGGCGGTTACTTCTGGAACAGCGGCATGTTCCTGTTCCGCGCCAGCCGCTTCCTCGAAGAGCTGAAAAAGCATGATCCGGACATCTACGACACCTGCCTGCTGACCCTGGAGCGCAGTGAGCAGACCGCCGACACCGTGTCGTTCGACGAAGCCACCTTTGCCTGCTGCCCCGACAACTCCATCGACTACGCCGTGATGGAAAAGACCCAGCGCGCCTGCGTGGTGCCGCTGAGCGCCGGCTGGAGCGACGTGGGTTGCTGGGCATCGCTGTGGGCCGTCAACGATAAAGACGCCAACGGCAACGTGAGCAAGGGCGACGTGGTGATCCAGGACAGCAAGAACTGCATGATCCACGGCAACGGCAAGCTGGTGTCGGTGATCGGCCTGGAAAACATCGTGGTGGTGGAAACCAAGGACGCGATGATGATTGCCCACAAGGACAAGGTCCAGGGCGTCAAGCAGATGGTCAACACCCTCAACGAACAAGGCCGCAGCGAAACCCAGAACCACTGCGAAGTCTATCGCCCATGGGGCTCCTACGACTCGGTGGACATGGGCGGCCGCTTCCAGGTCAAGCACATTTCGGTCAAGCCGGGCGCCTGCCTGTCGTTGCAGATGCACCACCACCGCGCGGAACACTGGATCGTGGTCAGCGGCACCGCCGAAGTCACCTGTGACGAGAACGTGTTTCTGCTCACCGAAAACCAGTCCACCTACATCCCGATCGCCTCGGTGCACCGCCTGCGCAACCCGGGCAAGATCCCGCTGGAGATCATCGAAGTGCAATCGGGCAGCTACCTGGGCGAAGACGATATCGAGCGTTTCGAAGATATCTACGGTCGTTCCACGCCGGTTGAACGTGGCGTGTCGGTGAAAACTATCGCGCAGTAAAACAGTCGTACAAGAAGCCCTCGCCCAGCCGACTGCGTCCCCTATCCGCAGCCGGTTGGGCGGGGGCTTTTTCCTTGGGTTTTGCAGTGACGCTGAAGGCCCCATCGCAGGCAAGCCAGCTCCCACAGTTGACCGAGTACATCCTTTGGAATGCGGTTAACTGTGGGAGCTGGCTTGCCTGCGATGAGGCCCGACGAATCAACACTTATCTCAAGCTGACCAATCCCACCCAAGCTTGAGTTAGGATGCTCGTTCCCAACTCGAGGTGGCCTCCATGTTCTTCGGCGTTCTCCTGATCATCACCTGGCTGATCCTGCTGCTGCGCTACCCGGCCAGGGCATTGCCGGTGTCGCTGGCCGCCGCCGTGGGCCTGGGCTTCGTGGCGGTCTGGGTGGTGTGGCTGGATAACCGTGAAGCCTCGCAACTGGCGCGCCTGGAACTGCGCATCAGCTATGCCCCCGAAGACTGCCCCGCCGACCGCCCGCTGAAGCTGACCCTGAACAACGGCAACGACGTGCCTCTCACCGAACTGCGCTGGCGCGTCGCCGCCTATGCGCCGGGCGACACGGTCAACCTCGCCGACAATGTCTACGCCGCCCCGCGCTACCGCGGCCCCGGCGAGCTGCAGGCCGGCGCTACCTGGGATGACTGCCTGCCCGCGCCCCCGCTGCGCCCCGGTTATCGCCCGCAAACCCTGGAATTTCGTGCCGAACACCTGCAAGGCAGTTTCTCGGACTGACAAAGGATTGATCCATGCCTAATGTGCTTATCACCGGCTGCTCCAGCGGCATTGGCCGCGCCCTCGCGGATGCCTTCAAGACGGCCGGCTATCACGTGCTGACCAGCGCCCGCCGCGAAGCGGATGTGATCGCCCTCAACGACGCCGGTTTCCACGCCGTGCTGCTGGATGTGAACGACAGCGCCGCGCTGCAAACCCTGGCCGCTCACATCGACGAACTGGACGTGCTGATCAACAACGCCGGCTACGGCGCCATGGGCCCGTTGCTCGACGGCGGCACCGAGGCGATGCAGCGCCAATTCGAAACCAATGTATTTTCCCTCGTCGGCGTGACCCAGGCGCTGTTCCCCGCCCTGCGCCGCAGCAAAGGGCTGGTGGTGAATATCGGCAGTGTTTCCGGCGTATTGGTCACGCCGTTCGCCGGCGCCTACTGCGCCTCGAAAGCCGCCGTGCACGCCTTGAGCGACGCGCTGCGCATGGAACTGGCGCCGTTTGGCGTGCGGGTCATGGAAGTGCAGCCCGGCGCGATTAACACGAGCTTCGCGAAAAACGCCGGCGCCCAGGCCGAATTGCTGATCAACGAACAATCACCCTGGTGGCCGTTGCGCGACGGCATCCGCGCACGCAGCCAGGCCTCCCAGGACAAACCGACCCCGGCAGCGGTATTTGCCGCCGAGGTGCTCAAGGCCGTCCAACAATCCACCCCACCGCGCCTGCTGCGCGCGGGCAATGGCAGCCGGGCGTTGCCGCTGATGGCGGCGCTGTTGCCCAAAGGGTTGCTGGAGAGGGTGTTGAAGAAGCGCTTCGGGCTGAACAGGGATTTGCAATGACCGACTGCAACGAATACTTCATCAAGGCCTGACGCGCCCAAAAATGTGGGAGCTGGCTTGCCTGCGATGGCGTTGGGTCAGCAACACAGCGTTCGACGGACAGTCCGCTATCGCAGGCAAGCCCGCTCCCACACAAATCGGTGCTCACCCGCTAGTTTTGTGATGGATTGACGATAACGGTGCAGGTGATACCGGCCGCCAACAACACGCCCTCCGGCACTTCATCAATGCGAATCCGCACCGGCACGCGCTGGGCCAACCGCACCCAGTTGAAAGTCGGGTTCACATCGGCCACCAGCTCGCGGCTCTCGGGGTTGTCGCGGTCGTAGATGCCCCGCGAGATACTTTCCACATGGCCCTTCAAGGTCTCGCCGCTCATCAGCTGCATGTCCGCTTTATCGCCCACCTTCACATGGGGCAACTTGGTTTCTTCGAAGAAGCCATACACCCAGAACGAGTTCATATCCACCACGGCCATCTTGGCTTCGCCGATACGGGCGTAGTCACCGCGATGCACATTCAGGTTGGTGACATAACCGTCCACCGCCGCCACCACTTGGGTGCGCTTGAGGTTCAACTCAGCCGCTTCCAGTTGCGCCAGCGCGTGCTGGTAATCGGCCAGGGCCGAGTCGGCGATGTTGCTGGCGTCGTCGCGGTTTTCCCTGGAGATCACCAGGGCGTCGAGGTCGGCGCGGCGGTGGGCGTTGACCTTGCGCATTTCCCAGGTGGCTTTGCGTGAAGCCACCAGTGACTGGGCTTGCTTGACCGCGATGCGGTAATGCTCGGGGTCGATCTGCATCAGCAGGTCGCCCTTCTTGACCAACTGGTTATCGCGCACCGGCACGTCCACCACCTCACCGGTGACGTCGGCGGCGACGTTGATGATGTCGGCGCGCACGCGGCCATCGCGGGTCCACGGGGTATCCATGTAGTGCACCCACAGCGTACGGCCAATCCAGATCGCCAACGCCAGGACCAGCAAGGTGGCGAGCAGGCTGAAAAACTTTTTCATCGCGGCATTCTCAACGGTAGACGGTCAGCGCCAGCGCGCCGAACAGACAAACGAACAGGCTCAGGCGCAACAGCGCCGGGTGCCAGAAAAAACGGTACAGGTCGTACCCGGCCAGGAAGCGGTCCAGCGCCCAGGCAAGCCCGGCTGCGATCAGAAACATCAGGGTCATGGTCGGCATGTACACGCCGTGGAAGGCGATTTCACGGGGCATGCGGGGCTCCTTTGAGGGCCGCCAGTGGCGATTGCGGGTCGAGCAACGAGGTGCGGATAAAGTGCAGGTAGCTCTTCACCCGGCGCAGGGCCGAGGTATCGAAGTGCGGGGCGAAGGGTTCGTCGGTGGCTTGCACACGGCTGATGGCGTGGTCCACGGCAATCAGGCCGCGCTCCAGGTTGCTGGCGCTGGGTTGCAGGAACAACCGCACCAGCGAGCGGCCCATCGCGCGGATCGCCTGGCGCCACGGCTGGGACTCTGCATACGCTGGATGCACCGGCAGCATCGCCTGTTCCTTGCGCAACTCGATGATTGCGTGACCGACTTCCAGCACCACGAACATCCAGCACAGCAGGTCGCGTTGCACCTGCGGCTGGCCGACCGCCAGGCCATAAGCCTGGTGCAACAGGTCGCGGGTGCGGCTTTCGAAGCTTGACGCCAGGCCCTTGAGCCTGCCGCTGATCGCATACACCACCTGCTCACGCAGGTCCTGCTCCAACCGGCGCCACAGCCAGCGGCTGTTCGGCGGCAGGATGATCGCCCCCGCCGCCGCGCATACCAGCATGCCGAGGACCATGGCGATGTAGTCGTTGATGAAGGTGTAAGGGTTGTAGACCGTGAGGTTGTCGGGCACCGAGCCGGTGCTGAAAAAAATCAGCAGGCCGATGCCCACGCCCGCGTATTGCGGACGCGACGCCAGGAACGCACCGAAGATGATCACCGGCGCAAGCATCACACACAGCAGCGGGAAGCCATCGATCCAGGGGAACACGAAGAACATTTCGACAAAGCCCACCAGCGCCCCGATCAACGTGCCGCAGGCCATCTGGAAGGCCATGCGTTTCGGGTTGGGCGTGGCGGCGGAAAGCCCTACAGTCGCGGCGGCGATCAGGGTCATGGTTGCGCCGCTGGGCCAGGCCGTGGCCACCCAATAACTGCCGAGCACAACAAGAATGAAGGACGCGCGAATGCCCGACGCAGCGCAGGCCAGCCAGTTGGTCTTGGGGATAAAGGTTTCGTCCCACCGCTCGCGTTCGTGGCTGTGATCGGCCAGTGATGCGTGGGTTTGCGCGTAGTTGTGCAAGTCGTCGACAAAGCGGTAAAGCAGCTCGTAAGCGGTGTGGAAATCCAACTGCTCGGCTTCGCTGGGGTCGCCTTCCTGGAAGGTCGCGCGCAAGGCACGGACCTTGGCGGGCAGGCCGTCTTTGTAGGTGGTGAGCTGCGCCACCAGCCTTGCAGCATCGGGACTGGTGAGGGCCCGCCCAGAGAAACCATCGAGCCTTTCGGCCAGGTCCTGCAGGCCAGGCTTGATCGCGGCGACCACGTGGTCCGCGGCATCGGCTCGCAGGCGTTCGAGCAACTGGTGCAAGGCATTGAAGCGTGTGGTGATGCTCATGAATTCGCTGTTCAAGCGGCTGAGCCGGCCATTGCGCCGACGCATGTGCGGGTCTTCGAACACCGTGACGCTGCGCAGCCCTTCCAGCCCCACGGCTTCAGCGATGAAGCGCACGTTGCTGGCCTCGAAACCCTCGCGCTGACTGCGGCCACGCAGTCCGTCGGTGACGAACAGCGCGAACACGCCAAAACGCTGGTACAGCGCGTTGCGCATCGCGGCGCTGGAGGTTTGCGGCAGGATCGCGGCGCTGACCAGCGTGGCGCACAGAATCCCCAGGGAAATTTCCAGCACGCGCCACACCGCCGCCATAAAGGCACCGTCCGGATGGGCCAGCGCCGGCAAGCCGACCATTGCCGCCGTGTAGCCTGCCAGCACAAAACCATAGGCGCGGAAGTTGCGGTTGCGCGTGGCGCCAGCCGTGCAGAGCCCCACCCAGATCGCCAACACGCCGAGGAACAATTCGGTGTTCTGCGCAAACAAGGCGATCAACAACACCATCACTGTCGACCCTGCCAGGGTGCCGAGGAAGCGATAGAAGCTCTTGGCGAATACTTGTCCGCTCTGGGGTTGCATCACGATAAACACGGTGATCATCGCCGTGCGTGGTTGCGGCAACTCCAGGCGCATGGCCAGCCACAGCGTGAGAAACGCGGCGATCAGCACTTTGAAGATATACACCCAGGTCACGCCGTCACTGCGGGCCCAGTCGAAAAAACCGCGGCGCCACTCAAGGGCGTGCAGCCAGCGCAGCGGTGCAGACAAGTGAGTCATCGAAACCTGCTCAGTGATCAAACACGGCCAGCGCCGCCGGGGTCTTGCTCGGGAGGGTCTTGGCAGGCCGCGGGACATCGTCGCCAGCACCCAGGCCGCCGCCCAGGGCGGTGACCAGTTCGGCATGGGCACTCAGGCGCGCGGCTTGTACGTGCTGCTCGATCTGTTGCTGATGAAACAGCAAGGTCTGGGCGTTGAGCACGTTGAGGTAATCGGTCAGGCCACGCTGATAGGCGATCATCGCGATGTCGTAGGTTTTCTGCGCCGAGGCCACTGATTGCGCGGCGAAGACGGATTGCTTGTCCATCGACTCGCGGCGGATCAATTGGTCGCTGATGCCTTTGAGCGCATTGATCAAAGTCTGGTTGTACTTGGCCACGGCAATGTCATAACCCGCGCTGGCCTCGCCCAACTGCGCGCGCAGGCGGCCGCCGTCGAAGATCGGCAAGGTGATCGCCGGGCCGACGTTGTAGTTGAATTTCCTGCCGGCCAGAAACTCCAGCATGCCGCCGCCGGTGGCCATGTAGCCGAGGCTGCCCGCCAGGTCGACGTTGGGATAGAAGCCGGCGTGGGCTACGTCGACGCCACGGGCCTGGGCCGCGATCTGCCAGCGGCGGGCGACCACGTCCGGGCGCTGGCCGAGCAATTGCGCGGGCAGGCTCGACGGCAATTTTAGGGGGGCGGCCAGGGCCAGTGTCGGGCGCTGCAACTGCGCGCCCTCCCCCGGACCTTTGCCGGCCAATGCCGCCAACTGGTTGCGACTCAGGGCGATGGCTTCGTCGAGGGCGTCCAGTTGGCGATGGGTTTCCGGCAGCGGCGTTTCGGCCTGGCTGACGTCGAAGTGGGTGCCGATCCCGGCGTTCAGGCGTTTGTTGGCCAAGTCCAGAATCTGCTGTTGCTGGGCCAGGGTGGCGGCAACGATGTCGCGATTGGCGTAGTGCAACGACAGCTGGATATAGGCGCGCACCACGTTGTTCTGCAGTTCGAGCCGGGCCTGGCGCGCTTCGGCGACGCTCATGTGCGCCAGGTCCACGGCGCGCTCGGTGGTGTTACTTTCGCGGCCCCACAGATCCAGCGCGTAGCTCAGGCCCAGGGACGCACTGTTGTCCCAGGTGTTGGCACCGCTCAGCTCGCCGGGGCCGTAGAACTGATCCTTCGGCCAGTTGTGGCGCTTGAGACTGGTTTCGCCGTTGATCTGCAACGACTCGGCGGACTCCGCCACCCCGGCCATGGCCTGCGCTTCACGTACTCGTGCGGCGGCCATGGCCAGGCTCGGGCTGTTTTGCGTGGCGAGGTCGACCCAGCGGTTCAGTTGCGGGTCGCCGTAGGCTTGCCACCATTGCGCGGTGGGCCAACGGGCATCACGGGCGGCGCTCTGGATCGCTTCGTCGGTGGCGAGGGTATTGGCGCTGAGGGCCTGGCCTTGGGGGGCGATTCCTCCGGTTCCGATGCAGCCGCTGATTGCTGACAATAAGGCCAAAACACTGAGAGTCTTTAGCTCTCTGCTGATGCGAAGCGGCACGGCACGCGTATTCCTGAGAGGTGGAGCGGGAAAGGTGGCGCAATTCTAGGTGGCGGCAGGGAGGACGATAAGCTGGCATTCCTGTGAATCTTTGTTACCGTTCAGGCGATAATCCGTTGGTAGGGATCACTGGACGGCGTAACTTTCTGTCACAATTTGCTATCTCCCCTGAGAACACTCCATGGACACTTTGCAAAACATGCGCGCCTTCAGTTGCGTGGCCGAAGCCGGCAGTTTCACCGCCGCCGCCGTGCAACTGGACACTACCACCGCCAACGTCTCGCGCGCGGTCTCCAACCTCGAGGCCCACCTGCAAACCCGCCTGCTCAACCGTACCACCCGACGCATCGCGCTGACCGAAGCCGGCAAACGCTATTTGCTGCGCTGCGAACAGATCCTGGCCTACGTCGAAGAAGCCGAGGCCGAAGCCAGCGACGCCCATGCCCGACCCGCCGGGCAGTTGAAAGTGCACACCATGACCGGTATCGGCCAGCATTTCGTTATCGACGCCATCGCCCGCTACCGCCGCACCCACCCGGACGTGACCTTCGACCTGACCCTGGCCAACCGCGTGCCCGACCTGCTGGATGAGGGCTACGATGTGTCCATCGTGCTGGCCAGCGAACTGCCGGACTCGGGTTTCGTGTCCCAGCGCCTGGGCATCACCTACAGCATCGCCTGTGCCTCACCGGACTACGTCAAGGCCAAGGGCTGCGCGCAACGCCCGCAGGACTTGCTCAACCACGCCTGCCTGCGCTTGGTCAGCCCGGTGATCCAGTTGGACAAGTGGACCTTCAACGGCCCTGAAGGCCAGGAAAGCGTGGCCATCAACACCTCGCCGTTCCTGGTGAACTCCGCCGATGCGATGAAAACCGCGATCACCAGCGGCATGGGCGTCGGCCTGTTGCCGGTGTATGCGGCCATCGAAGGCCTGCGCAACGGCACGCTGGTGCGGGTGATGCCGACCTACCGTTCCCAGGAGCTGAACCTGTACGCCATCTACCCCTCGCGCCAATACCTGGATGCGAAGATCAAGACCTGGGTGGAATACCTGCGCGGTTCGCTGCCGGAAATCCTCGCGGCGCACCAGGCGGAGTTGGCGGCGTATGAACTGAGCGGAAGCGTCGGCGGCGTGCGTCTGGCGAACTGATTCCTGCCAGACAACCGAGATCAACTGTGGGAGCTGGCTTGCCTGCGATAGCGGTGTATCAGGCAAACCGC
>NZ_JBSVWB010000024.1:0-89699 GCF_054071795.1 Pseudomonas sp. SDO5271_S396 | reverse complement strand
TCAGCGATTACAGCTCTAACTGATCCACCGCTTTCGCGAGCAAGCCCGCTCCCACAATTTGGATCTTCTATATGAGGTAGATATCAAGCTGCTTATGCACACCCAACTACTCTTTAGCAACCACCCCCGCGTGCCCATCCCACCCTCCCCCAAGCGCCGCAATCAACTGCACACTCGCCACCAACCGCGTCTGCAACAAGGTCAACACCGTCCGCTCATTGCTCAATGCCGTCGCCTGCACCGTCACCACGTCCAGATAAGCGATCAACCCCGCCTTGTACTGGTTCTGCGTCAACCGCAACGACTCACGGGCAGCCGCCAGCGCTTCGTTGCTGACCACCGCCTCATCCTCCAGCACCTTGAGTTGCACCATGTAGTTCTCCACCTCGCGAAAACCATCCAGTACGGTCTGGCGGTACTTGGCCACGGTCTCGTCATAGCTGGCCACGGTACGATCGACTTCCGCCGAACGCTGGCCACCATCGAACAGCGTCATCGCCAACTTGGGCCCGACCGACCAGAACCGGTTCGGCAAGCTGATCCAGTCGGCATAGGTACTGCTGGAATATCCCCCCGCCAGGCTCAGGGTCAGGTCCGGGTAATAGGCGGCCTTGGCCACGCCGATGTTGGCGTTGGCAGCGATCACCGAACGTTCCGCCGACGCGATGTCCGGGCGGCGCTCCAGCAATTGCGACGGCAGGCCAACCGGTATTTGCGGCAAGGCCGGGATGTCCTTGCTCACCGCCAGGCTGAAGTTGGCCGGCGCTTCGCCGATCAGCACCGCGATGGCGTTTTCCAGTTGGGCACGCTGCCAGATCAGGTCGATCAGGCTGGCCTGGGTGGTCTTGAGCTGGGTTTGCGCCTGGGCCACCGCATCCTTGCCGGACACTCCGGCACGGTACTGGTTTTCAGTCATTTGCAGGGAGCGCTGGTAGGTGTCCAGCGTCGCTTGCAGCAAGCGGGTCTGTTCATCCATGACCCGCAGTTGCAGGTAGTCCTGCACCAGTTCCGATTGCTGGCTCAGGCGCATGGCCGCCAGGTCCGCGGAGCTGGCTTCGGCGGTGGCCTGGTTGGCCTCCAGGCCACGGCGCAACTTGCCCCAGACGTCCGCCTCCCAACTCACGCCCAACTGGGCATTGAGGGTATCGCGGATACCGCTGCTGGAGCTGCTGAGGCTGGCGTTGCTGCTGCCGGTACCCTGGCTGGCCCGGGTCTTGCCGACGTTTGCGTCCACCGTCGGGAAAAACGCGCCTCGGGCACTGCGCACCTGGGCCTGGGCCTGGCGGAAGCGCGCTTCGGCCTGGGCCACGGTCTGGTTGGACGCGTTCAGGCGGGTCACCAGGTCATTGAGCTGGCGATCGCCGTAAAGCTCCCACCATGCCCCACGGGCCAGCGCATCGCTGGGCGTGGCCTGGCGCCAACCTTGCGCCTCCTTGAACTGAACGGGCTCGGTGACGTCCGGGCGCTTGTAGTCAGGCCCGATGGCACAGGCGCTGAGCATCACCCCGCAAAGCACCAGGCTCGCCAGGCGCGAACCGCGGAACATGGCCAATCGGGTAAAGGTTGAATCGGTCATAGCGCAGTGTCCAGGGCAGCATCGGTACGCACGCCGCGCCAAGCGTTGAAGCGATGGCGCGCGCGATCGAGGTAGAGGTAAACCACCGGGGTGGTGTAAAGGGTCAGGATCTGGCTGAAGACCAGGCCACCGATGATGGTCAGGCCCAGGGGCTGGCGCATTTCCGCACCGTCGCCCGCGCCCAGCAGCAGTGGCAAGGCGCCGAGGATCGCGGCGAGCGTGGTCATCAGGATCGGACGCAGCCGCAACAGGCAGGCGCTGCGAATCGACTCCAGCGGGCTCATCCCGTCATGGCGCTCCAGTTGCAAGGCCAGGTCGATCATCAGGATCGCGTTTTTCTTCACCACGCCAATCAGCAGGAACAGGCCCAGCAGAGAGATCAGGCTGAACTCGCCGCCCAGCAAGTAGATCGACAGCAAGGCACCGACACCCGCCGACGGCAGCGTCGAGAGGATGGTCAGCGGGTGAATGTAGCTTTCATACAGAATGCCCAGCACCAGGTACACCGCCACCAACGCGCCGAGGATCATGAACGGTTGGCCTTTCTGGGTGGCCGCAAAGGCATCGGCGGTACCGCTCATCTTGGCGATCACATCCTCCGGCAAGCCGACCTTGGCAATCGCCCGCTCGATGGCCGCCGTGCCCTGCTCCACCGTGAAGCCCGGGGCGATGTCGAAGGCAATGTTCTCCGACGCAAACTGGCCTTCGTGGCTGACCCGGTCATCGGCCAGGCTGTTTTCGTAATGGGCGATGGTCGACAAGGGCACCCGCGCGCCACTCGACGTGATGACCTGCATCTGGTTGAGGGTGATCGGGTCCTGGGCGTATTTGGGGTTGACCTCCATCACCACCTGGTACTGGTTGAGGCTGTCGTAGATCGTCGAAATCTGCCGCTGGCTGTAGGCGTTGTTGAGCACCGCCGTGACCATGCTCATGTCGATGCCCAGGCGCTTGGCCTCGTCGCGGTCGACGATCAGGGTCACTTGCGCCGCGCCCCGGCCTTCACGGGCGTCGATGGCCGTCAGTTCCGGTAGCTCGCGCAGCGCGGTGACCACCTTTGGATACCACAGGCGCAACGCCGCGAGGTCGCCGCTTTGCAGGATGTAGGAATACTGCGCAGTGGTCTGGTCGCGGCTGCCGCCAAACTGCAGGTCCTGGTCCGCCATCAGGAACAACCGGCCTCCCGGTACCAGCGGCACCTCCTTGCGCAGACGCTCGATCACCGCCTGGGCGGAGATCTTGCGCTCGGCGATGGGCTTGAGGCGTACCAGCATCACCGCGTTGTTGGTGCCGTTGTTGCCGCCGATGAAGCCTGCCACGCTGAGCACCGCCGGGTCCTTGAGTACCGCCTTGCGGAAGGTCTCCATCTTCGGCTGCATCACGCTGAAAGACAGGCCGTCATCACCACGCACGAAACCGATCAACTGGCCGGTGTCCTGCTGCGGCATAAAGGTCTTGGGCACCACCACGTACAGCGCAATGTTCACGCCGATGGTCAGAAACAGGCTGAGCAGGGTCAGGCGCCGGTGGCGCAGCACCCAGTCGAGGGTGGTGGCATAGCCGGCCACCATGCGGTCATTGACCTTTTGGCTCCAGCGTTGCAAGCCGGTCATGTGGCCTTTGACATGGGGCTTGAGCCAGCGGGCGCAGAGCATCGGCGTGAGCGTCAGGGACACCACCAGCGACACGATGATCGCCGACGACAAGGTGATGGAAAACTCGCGGAACAGGTTGGTGACGATGCCGCCCATAAACAGGATCGACAGGAACACCGCCACCAGCGACACGTTCATCGACAGCAAGGTGAAGCCAACTTCCTGCGCCCCCAGGTACGCCGCTTTCATCGGCGGCACGCCCTCATCGATGTGCCGGGAGATGTTCTCCAACACCACGATGGCATCGTCCACCACCAGACCGGTGGCCAGGATCAGGGCCATCAGCGAGAAGTTGTTCAGCGAAAACCCGCACAGGTACATCACCGCAAAAGTCCCCACCAGCGACACCGGCACCGCCAGGGTGGGAATCAGAGAGGCGCGGAAATTGCCGAGGAACAGGTACACCACCAGCACCACCAGGATCACCGCGATCAACAGGGTCATCTCGGCTTCATGCAGGGTGGCGGTAATCACCGGTGAGCGGTCCATGGCCAGGCTCAATTTGACGCTGGACGGCAACACCGCCTGCAACGCCGGCAACTGCGCCTTGATCTGCCTCACGGTTTCGATGATGTTGGCGCCGGACTGGCGGTTGATCACCAGCAGCACTGCCGCATCGTTGTTGAAGAAACCACTGTTGTAGCGGTCTTCCACGCCATCGCTGATTCGGGCCACATCGCCCAGGCGCAGGGCCGCGCCGTTCTGGTAGCGGATCAGCAGCGGCTCGTAGTCCTTGGCTTTTTCCAGCTGGTCATTGGCCTGGATCTGCCAATTGCGTTCGCTGTCTTCCAGGGAACCCTTGGGTCGCCGCTGGTTGGCGTTGGCAATGGTGTTGCGCACATCGTCCAGGGCCACGCCGTACTGGTCGAGCGCCTTGGGCTCCAGCTCAATGCGCACCGCCGGCAGCGAACTGCCGCCGATCTGCACTTCGCCCACGCCCGGCACCTGGGACAGGCTCTGGGACAGGATGGTCGAGGCCAGATCGTACAGCTGGCCCTTCTGTAATACGTCCGAGGTCAGCGACAGCACCATGATCGGCGCCTGGGACGGGTTGATCTTCTTGTAGGTGGGCATGCTGCGCATGCCGCTGGGCAGCAGGTTGCGCGAGGCATTGATCGCTGCCTGCACCTCCCGCGCCGCGCCGTTGATGTCACGGTCGGAATCGAACGCCAGAATCACCCGCGTCGAACCCTGGCTCGAGTTGCTGCTCATGGTGGTGATGCCGGCAATCGCGCCGAAAGAACGCTCCAGCGGCGTGGCCACGGTGGAAGCCATCACCTCGGGGCTGGCGCCGGGCAGGCTGGCCGACACCACGATCACCGGAAAGTCGATCTGTGGCAGCGGCGACACCGGCAACAGGTTGAAGCTCACGCCGCCGAGCAACAGGATCGCCAGGCTCAGCAGCATGGTGGCTACCGGCCTGCGAATGAACGGTCCGGACAGGTTCATGATTCAACCGGCTCCAGGCTTTGCGGCTCTTTGCGCCAGCGACGCCCCAAGCGGTCGAAGTACAGGTAGATCACCGGCGTGGTGAACAGCGTCAACACCTGGCTCACCAGCAGGCCGCCGACCATCACCAGGCCCAGGGGCTGACGCAGTTCCGCGCCGGAACCGGTGGCGAGCATCAGCGGTACCGCGCCGAACAGCGCGGCCAGGGTGGTCATCAGGATCGGCCGGAAGCGCAGCAGCGCAGCCTGGTAGATCGCGGTCTGCGGGTCCAGGCCCTGGTTGCGCTCGGCGTCAAGGGCGAAGTCGATCATCATGATCGCGTTCTTTTTCACGATGCCGATCAGCAGGATGATGCCGATGATCGCGATCATGCCCAGGTCATTGCCGCTGAGCAGCAGCGCCAGCAAGGCCCCCACCGCCGCCGACGGCAAGGTCGAGAGAATGGTGATCGGGTGGATATAACTCTCGTAGAGCACGCCGAGCACGATATACATGGTGACCACCGCCGCCAGGATCAGCAGCAAGGTACTCGACAGCGACGCTTCGAACGCCTGCGCCGCACCCTGGAACTGGGTTTGCACACCGATCGGCATGCCGATGTCTTTCTGCGCCTGGTTGATCAGTTCCACGCCCTTGCCCAGCGCCACGCCGGGCGCCAGGTTGAACGACATCATCACCGCCGGGAACTGGCCGATATGGGCAATGGCCAACTGCGCCTGGCGCTGTTCCACATGGGCCAGGCTCGACAGGCGCACCTGGCCGCCATCGGTGGTCTTCACATGGATCTGGTCCAGCGCCGCCGGGCCCAGGGTTTCCCCGGACTGGGCCTGCAGCACCACGCGGTACTGGCTGGCCTGGGTGTAGATGGTCGAAATCTGGCGCTGGCCGAACGCGTCGTAGAGCGCGTCGGTGATGGTCGACACGCTGACACCCAGCCGTGAGGCGGCATCGCGATCGATCACCAGGTACACCTGGAGGCCCTTGTCTTGCAAGTCGCTGGCCACATCGGTGAGCTCCGGCAGCTGGCCGAGGGCGTGCACCAGCTTGTCGCTCCACAGCGCCAGCAACTCGGCGTCCGGCGAAGACATGCTGAATTGGTACTGGGTACGGCTGACGCGGTCTTCGATGGTGAGGTCCTGCACCGGCTGCATGAACAGGCGGATGCCTACCAGCTTGTCCATCTCCGGTTGCAGGCGGGTGATCACTTGGGCCGCGCTCAAATCGCGCTGGCCATGGGGCTTGAGGTTGATCAGCAAGCGACCGCTGTTGAGGGTGGCGTTATCGCCATCCACACCGATGTAGGACGACAGGCTTTCCACCGCCGGGTCAGCCAGGATGATCTTCGCCAGCTCTTGTTGGCGCTGGCTCATCGCGGCGAATGAAATCGACTGCGGCGCTTCGGAAATCCCCTGGATCACCCCGGTGTCCTGCACCGGAAAGAAGCCCTTGGGCACCACCAGGTACAGAAACACGGTGAGGCCGAGGGTGGCGATGGCCACCAGCAGGGTCAGCGGCTGGTGCTTGAGCACCCACTGCAATTTGCGCCCGTAGGCTTCGATCAGCCAGTCGATCCAGGCCCCGCTGGCCTTGTAGAAACGGCCCTGCTCTTCTTCCTTGGGCTCACGCTTGAGCAAACGCGCGCACATCATCGGCGTGAGGGTCAGCGATACCACCAGGGAAATCAGGATGGCCACCGCCAGCGTGATGGCGAACTCGCGGAACAGGCGCCCGACCACATCGGCCATGAACAGCAGCGGGATCAGCACTGCGATCAGCGACAGGGTCAGGGACACCAGGGTGAAGCCGATCTGCCTGGCGCCCTTGAGAGCGGCGGCCAGCGGGGTCTCGCCTTCTTCGATGTAACGGGAAATGTTCTCCAACATTACGATGGCATCATCCACCACGAACCCGGTGGCGATGGTCAGGGCCATCAGCGTCAGGTTGTTGATGGAGAAGCCCGCCAGGTACATCACGCCAAAGGTGCCGACCAGCGACAGCGGCACCGCGATGGAAGGAATGATCGTGGCGCTGACCCGGCGCAGGAACAGGAACGTCACCATCACCACCAGGGCAATGGCGATCAGCAATTCGTGCTGTACGTCAGTGACCGAGGCGCGGATGGTCTGGGTACGGTCGGTGAGTACCGTCACGTCGAGACCGGCCGGCAGGTTGTCGGTGATGCTCGGCAGCAGCGCCTTGATGCGGTCCACCACCTCGATCACGTTGGCCCCCGGCTGACGCTGGATATTCAGCAACACGGCCTGGTTTTCATTGGCCCAGGCGGCCAACCGTTCGTTCTCGGCGCCGTCGACGATCTGTGCCACGTCCTTGAGCCGCAGCGGCGCGCCATTGTTGTAGGCCAGGATCAACTCGGCGTATTGCTGGGGCGAAACCAACTGGTCGTTGGCGTCGAGCATCGACACCCGGGTGGGGCCGTCGAAGTTGCCCTTCGGCTGGTTGACGTTGGAGGCGGCGATCAGGGTGCGCACATCCGACAGGTTCAAGCCGTTGGCGGCCAGTGCTTCGGGGTTGACCTTGATGCGCACGGCCTGGCGCTGACCACCGGCGATGCTGACCATGCCGACACCGCTGATCTGCGCAATTTTCTGCGCCATGCGCGTGTCGACCAGGTCATTGAGCTTGGGCAGCAGCATGGTCTTGGAGGTAATGGCCAGGGTCAGCACCGGGGTGTCCGCCGGGTTGACCTTGTTGTACACCGGCGGTGCCGGCAAGTCCTTGGGCAGCAGGTTAGTCGCGGCGTTGATCGCGGCCTGCACCTGTTGCTCGGCGACATCCATGTTGATGTCGAGGTTGAAACGCAGGGTCAGCACCGAGGCCCCGCCGGAACTGGTGGAGGCCATTTGCGTCAGGCCGGGCATTTGCCCGAACTGGCGCTCCAGCGGCGCGGTGACCGCGCTGGTCATGACGTCCGGGCTGGCGCCGGGGTACAGGGTCATCACGCGGATGGTCGGGTAGTCCACCTGGGGCAAGGCGGACACCGGCAGCAAGCGATACGCGATAAGGCCGGCCAATACAATGGCCAGCATGCTCAGCGTGGTGGCGACCGGGCGAAGGATAAACAGCCGCGAGAGGTTCATGAACCGACCTTTTGCGCCTTGCCGGCGCTGGTGCCGGTCTCCCCTTTGGCGGCGGGCTTGCCTTGCAGGTGCTCGGTCGGGGTCGTCGGTACTTCACTGCTGTCGTTGACCACCTCGATTTCGCTGCCGTCCTTGAGGCGGTCGGTACCTTCCAGTACCACACGGTCGCCGGCCTTCAGGCCCTCCTTGATCACGGTGTTATCGCCATCGGTGTCACCGACGACCAACGACTGCACCTTGACCTTCTTGTCGCCGTCCAGCACGTAGACGAAGGTGCCGTTATTGCCGAACTGGATCGCTGCGGACGGTGCCAGCACCACGTTATGCAGGGTGTCGGCAAGCAGGTGCACATTGACGAACTGGTTGGGGAACAGCGCCTGGTCCTTGTTATCGAAGCGCGCCTTGAACTTCAGGGTGCCGGTGGTCACGTCGATCTGGTTGTCCAGGCTTTGCAGCACGCCGGTGGCCTGTTGCTTCACATCGCCACGGTCCCAGGCTTCCACGGGCAGTTTGTTGCCGGCATGGTAGCGGGTGAGCACGGTTTCGAGGGTGTTCTCCGGCAGTGTGAAGGCCACGCTGATCGGCTGGGTCTGGGTGATCACGGCGAGGGACGTGGTGTCATTGGCCGTCACCAGGTTGCCCACATCGACCTGACGCAGGCCGACCCGGCCACTGATCGGCGCGCGGATCCTGGTGAATTCGAGGTTGAGTTTGGCATCATCCACCGCGCCCTGGTTGGTCTTGACGGTGCCCTGGTATTGCAGGACCAGCGCTTCGGCGGTGTCCAGGGTCTGCTTGGCGATACTGTCCTGGGCGTACAGGTCACGGTAACGCTGCACATCCACCTGGGCGTTCTTCAACTGGGCCTGGTTCTGCAACAAGGTGCCCTGGGCCTGGAGCAAGGCGTTCTGATAGCTGCGCGGGTCGATTTCCGCCAGCAGGTCGCCGGCCTTGACCATCTGCCCCTCTTCGAAGGCGATCTTCACCAGTTCGCCGCCCACCCGGCTGCGCACATTGATGGTATTGAGCGCGGTGACGGTGCCCAAGGCCTTGTAATAAACCGGGAAGTCCCCCAACACCGCCGGCGCCACACGCACCGGAATCGGGCCGGTGGAACCGCCGAAGCCGGGGCGCATCATTCCCGATTTACCGGCATGCCCGGCGGGCTTCTGTGCGTCGGCATCCTTGTGGCCGCCGGGCCAGAACTTCCAGCACAGGGCGGCGATGACCAGCAGCACCAGCAGGCCGAACAACCAGCGACGGGAATTGCGGGGGGAAGATTGCATGGATTGATCAACCATTGGGCACGAGAACTTCTTTTTAAGGAGGCTGAAAGATAAGCACTGGTGCGCGTTTAGAAAAGCGCCTTTACCGGCTATTTACCTTGGGCTTACAACTTTTAACTTCTGACCTTAGTCCATCGGCTAATTCAGCTAAGCGTTTGACCCCAAAATAAAAACGGCCTGGACTAGGCCAGGCCGCAATCATGTAGCACACGTGTGACTGCCGGGCGACAGTCACGCGTTGAAACAGTTACTTCAAAACAGCCAGGGCTGCTTCGTAGTTTGGCTCCTGGCCAATCTCCGAAACCAGTTCGCTGTGCAGGACATTGTTGTTTTCGTCCAGTACCACGACAGCACGGGCGGTCAGGCCGCGCAGTGCACCTTCGGCAATGGCCACGCCGTAGTCGACAGCGAATGCAGCGTCGCGGAAGTCCGACAGGTTCTTCACATTTTCCAGGCCTTCGGCGCCGCAGAAACGTGCCTGAGCGAATGGCAGGTCGGTGGAGATGCACAGGACCACGGCGTTGTTCAGGTCGTTGGCCTGGGCGTTGAACTTGCGCACCGAAGTGGCGCAGGTCGGGGTGTCGACGCTTGGGAAGATATTCAGCACTTTGCGCTTGCCGGCGAAGGTGGCCAGGGTCGCGTCCGACAGATCGCCGGCGGTCAGCTTGAAGTCAGGTGCCTGGGAGCCGACTTGCGGCAGATCGCCTTCAACCTGGATCGGGTTGCCACGGTGGGTGACTTGAGCCATGAACAGAATCCTTATGCTGGGTTTATTGAAACGAATTCGAGAGGCCGAAGTTAACCACAAACTGCGATAAGCACCTATGGGCAATTGGAAAACGCGGGAGCCAACCCGGGCGCCCCCAACGCCCGGGTCAGCGTTGGCGATCCGGCTAGATCGACACCGTGTGCGTAGCAGTCGCCCGATCATCCGGCCCGGACAGATCGAATACAAACTCTGAAGTGAACGTCACCGAGTTAGAACTCGGAGCAAGCGCTACAGAACCCTGGGTCGGCCAACCGTGCCATGAACCATCCTGCTTGCGATCATCCGGCGAGTTAATCTTCCACTCACCGCCCGAGCTGCTTTTGGCCTTGAAGTTGATATTGGCGCTGTTTCGGGAACCATTGCCGGTAATCATGTACTCCTCTGTGGTCACCGTCAGCGTATTCGCCACGCGGCGCCAACGGATTCGAAGGTTCCCGGTGTGGCTGCTGATGCCTTTTGTCAGCGTATAGCTGTGCCATTCGGTTTCCACCGAGGTACTTTCTGGATGTGGGTTGTCCGTAGTCATTTGAGGCGTCTCCCTGGAAACGGCTGGTTTGGGCTCCCCCAACAACCTGCGTCAGGGCAGCCAACCGAACCTATCACCCCTCCCAAACGCCTGAATACTGTGATACCTGACAGTACCAAAGCTCAATTCGGCATGAGCAATCAAAGGCTAATCGCATTTGCCCACCACGCCATTTGCAAAAATCAAATGTGCTTTAATCGCCGCTTTTTTGCCGCCCCGATCAAGGATCCATGCTCAATGAATCAACCCGCCACCAAAGTCCTGGTCATTGGTTATGTCTGGCCGGAACCCCGCTCTTCAGCCGCAGGCGGGCACATGATGCAAATCCTTGAGAGCTTTCTGACGCAAGGTTGGGACATTACCTTCAGCAGCCCCGCCACAATCGGCGAACACAAGGCCGACCTGCCCGCACTCGGCATCGCTGAATGCGCCATCGAGCTGAATAACAGCAGTTTCGATGATTTTGTCCGCGAACTCGCCCCGGATATCGTGCTGTTCGACCGTTTCATGATGGAAGAGCAGTTCGGCTGGCGCGTGGAAAAATGCTGCCCGAATGCGCTGCGCGTGCTTGAAACTTCCGACCTGCAAAGCCTGCGCGACGCGCGCCATCAGCGCTTCAAGGACCACCTCAAGGCTCATCCCGACAGCGACGACTTCACCGTCCTGTTCGCCCCGGCGCTGGAAGATGAGTTCCGGCTGATGGCCGAGACCGACCTGGCCAAGCGCGAAATCGCGGCGATTTACCGTTGCGATATCAGCCTGATCATCTCCGACGTGGAAATCCGCCTGCTCACCGAACAGTTCAAGGTGCCTGGCGCCCTGCTCCACCGGTGCCCGTTGATGCTGGAGCCACCGACCGACGCCTTCGCCCCCTTTGAAGACCGCGCGCACTTCCTCAGCATCGGTAATTTCCGTCACGCGCCCAACTGGGATGCGGTGCTGTGGATGAAGAACAGCCTGTGGCCGCTGATCCGCCAGCAACTGCCGGGCGCCCACCTGCACATCTACGGCGCCTATACGCCGCCCAAGGCCACCGCGCTGCACAACCCGGCGCAAGGCTTTCATGTGATGAACTGGGCCGAAGACGCGCTGCACGTGATGAGCGCCGCGCGCATCTGCCTGGCGCCGCTGCGCTTTGGTGCCGGGATCAAAGGCAAGCTGGTGGACGCGATGCTCTGCGGCACGCCGAGTGTCACCACACCCATTGGCTGTGAAGCCATGGGCGACGATCAACCGTGGCCAGGCGTGATCGAACAGAGTGCCACTGCACTCGCCGCCGCCGCCGTGGCGCTGTACCAGGACCGCGAGCGCTGGACCGAGGCCCAGGAAAACGGGCGCCAGTTGCTGGCTCGCCGTTATGACCAAAACCTGCATGGCCCGGCGCTGGTGGCGTGCCTGGAGCGCTGCCGCAGCCGACTCGCCGCGCACCGCCGCGACAACTTCACCGGCAGCATGCTGCGCCATCACGCCCATAAAAGTACGCAGTACATGTCGCAGTGGATCGAGGCGAAAAACCGCATCGTGTAAACATCGATGCTGGCAGGTGCGCGCGCAAGGAGGCATTATCCTACGCAGCGACCACAATAAAGCGACGGCAGCATGACCCGAGCAGCGCGTATCACCGACCCTTCCTACGAGCTGATGGACGACCACAACGGCCTGTCCATCATCTATCGCCAGCACGGCTTCCCCTGCCCGCTGGTACGCTGGCACTTCCACAAGGAATACGAGCTGCACCTGATCGTCGCCAGCTCCGGCAAGGTGTTCATCGGCGACTATATCGGCAACTTCTACCCGGAAAGCCTGTTTCTCACCGGCCCCAATCTGCCCCACAACTGGATCAGCCAGGTGGAGGAAGACGAGGTGGTACCCAAGCGCGACATGCTGGTGAACTTCACCGACGAGCTGTTCGACAGCGGCTGCCAGATCTTTGGCGAGCTCAAGAGCCTGGCGCCGCTGCTGGAGCGGGCGCAATACGGCATCGAGTTTCGCTGTAAAAAGACCATCGCCCAGGCCATGACCTTGATGCAACGCATCGAAGAATCCAAAGGCATGGCGCGTCTGGGGCACTTCTTTATCCTGCTGGAGGCGCTCAGCGCCTGCGAGGACTACCAACTGTTGTCCGGCGTAACCACCCCGCAACTGGCGGATGAACACAGCATCGACCGCACCAACCGGGCGGTGGACTACATCTTTGCCCACTACGCGCGGGAATTGTCATTGGAGGAAGTGGCGGAATACCTGGGCATGAAGCCCACCTATTTCTCCCGGGTGTTCAAGCAGGCCACGGGGCGCACCTTCATCGAGTTCGTCAACCGACTGCGCATCAGCAAGTCCTGCGAACTGCTGGCCGACGGCGACAAGGCCGTGACCGATGTGTGTTTCGAGTCGGGCTTCAACAACATTTCCAACTTCAACCGGCGCTTTCAACAGCTCAAAGGCATGACCCCTTCCCACTACCGCCGCCTGGCGGTGCAGCGGTTGACCGAGCAGAACCTGGCCTGAGCGCAGCACTGAACTGCTTTTCTGTGGGAGCTGGCTTGCCTGCGATGCAGACACTCAGGAGTGTCAGGTGGACCCTGTCGATGCCATCGCAGGCAAGCATGCTCCCACAGCCAATCAAAACGCAGTGCAAAAAAGTATCAGTGCCAGTGCTCCCAAGGATTTGTCACAACGTCGTTTGAAGGCTGTAATCAACGCACACTCTTCCAGCTGTTGTGGAAGACACAACAACAATAACTGTCCTTCTGTAGCCCCTGGGCGCAGAAATGGAGTGCGCGATGAAGTTCACAGCAAAAGCACTGCTTGTTTCCACCTGCATGACCACCTGCATGACCCTCAGCGCCGTCAGTTTTGGCGCGCAGACCCTGACCATTGCCACCGTCAACAACAGCGACATGATCCGCATGCAAAAGCTCTCGAAAACCTTCGAGACCGAGCATCCGGAGATCAAGCTGAATTGGGTGGTGCTCGAAGAAAACGTACTGCGCCAGCGCCTGACCACCGACATCGCCACCCAGGGCGGACAGTTCGACGTGTTGACCATCGGCATGTACGAAGCTGCACTCTGGGGTGCCAAGGGTTGGCTGGAGCCGATGAAAGACCTGCCGGCGTCCTACGACCTCGATGACGTCTTCCCATCGGTACGCGACGGCCTGTCCGTCAAGGGTTCGCTGTACGCCCTGCCGTTCTACGCCGAAAGCTCGATCACCTATTACCGCACCGACCTGTTCAAGGACGCCGGTCTGACCATGCCCGAGCATCCAACCTGGACGCAGATCGGCGAATTCGCCAGCAAACTCACCGACAAATCCAAAGAGCAGTACGGCCTGTGCCTGCGCGGCAAAGCCGGTTGGGGCGAGAACATGGCGCTGATCACGACACTGGCCAACGGCTACGGCGCACGCTGGTTCGATGAGAAGTGGCAACCGGAATTCAGCGGTCCTGAATGGAAGGATGCGCTGAACTTCTACGTCGACAACATGAAGAAATCCGGCCCGCCGGGCGCTTCCAGCAACGGCTTCAACGAAAACCTGGCGCTGTTCAACAGCGGCAAATGCGCGATCTGGGTCGATGCCAGCGTGGCCGGTTCGTTCGTGACCGACAAGACTCAGAGCAAAGTGGCCGACCACGTCGGCTTTACCTTTGCCCCTCACGAGAAGACCGACAAGGGCACCTCGTGGCTGTACTCCTGGAGCCTGGCGATCCCGACCAGTTCCAAGGCCAAGGACGCCGCCAAGGTGTTCACCAGCTGGGCGACCTCCAAGGAGTACAGCCAGCTGGTGGCCAAGACCGACGGCATCGCCAACGTGCCGCCAGGCACGCGCAAGTCGACCTACAGCGATGAGTACATGAAGGCCGCGCCGTTCGCCAAGGTGACGCTGGAATCGCTGAAAGTCGCCGACCCGACCAAACCGACCCTCAAGCCGGTGCCGTATATCGGTATCCAGCTGGTGACCATTCCTGAGTTCCAGGCCATTGGCACCTCGGTGGGCAAGCTGTTCTCCGCGGCCCTGACCGGCCAGCAAACGGTGGACCAGGCCCTGGCCGCTGCGCAAAACACCACCGAGCGTGAAATGAAGCGGGCCGGCTATCCCAAATAAAGCGGACACGCCGCTGTAAATGTGGGAGCGGGCTTCATGCAGGAACTGCTTTTAGGTGGGAGCTGGCTTGCCTGCGATGCAAGCACCTCGGTCTGTAAGACAAGCCGAGTTGAGGCTATCGCAGGCAAGCCAGCTCCCGCAAAAGCCCGCTCCCACACTGACCGCGCTTCGACTTTAGTTCTGCATGTACCTGACTGGTTGTGACCCTATGAATACCAACACTGCCCAAGTGCAAACCGCCGTGCCGGCCACGCCGCGCAAAACCCGCGTGGCCAACCCGGGCTGGTTTCTCGTCAGCCCCTCGGTGGCCTTGTTGCTGCTGTGGATGATCGTGCCGCTGGGCATGACCCTGTATTTTTCGCTGATCCGCTACAACCTGCTCTATCCCGGCGAAAACGAGTTCGTGGGCCTGGAAAACTTCACCTATTTCATCACCGACTCCGGGTTCCTGCCCGGTGCCACCAATACCTTGTTGCTGGTAGGCAGTGTGCTGCTGATCAGCGTGGTGTTCGGCGTGTTGATCAGTGCCTTGCTGGAGGCCAGTGAGTTCTTCGGTCGTGGCCTGGTGCGGGTGTTGCTGATTTCGCCGTTCTTCATCATGCCCACCGTCGGTGCGCTGATCTGGAAGAACCTGATTTTCCACCCGGTGTCGGGGATTCTCGCCGCCGTGTGGAAGCTGTTCGGCGCCGAGCCCGTGGACTGGCTGGCCCATTACCCGCTGCTGTCGATCATCATCATTGTGTCGTGGCAGTGGCTGCCCTTCGCAATCCTGCTGCTGATGACCGCCATGCAGTCCCTCGACCAGGAACAAAAGGAAGCCGCGCGCCTGGACGGTGCCGGCGCCATCGCGATCTTCTGGCACCTCACCCTGCCCCACCTGGCCCGCCCGATTGCCGTGGTGGTGATGATCGAAACGATCTTCCTGCTCTCGGTGTTCGCTGAAATCTTCACCACCACCAATGGGGGGCCGGGCTACGCCTCGACCAACCTCGCCTACCTGATCTACAACCAGGCGCTGGTGCAGTTCGACGTGGGCATGGCCTCGGCCGGCGGCTTGATTGCCGTGGTCATCGCCAATATCGCGGCGATCATCCTGGTGCGGATGATCGGCAAAAACCTGACTGACAAGCCTTGAGGGCCGCGCCATGACGCTTCAACAATCCCGCCGCCTGCAAAGCCTGTTGCTCGGCACCCTGGCCTGGGCCATCGCAATCCTGATTTTCTTCCCGATCTTCTGGATGGTGCTGACCAGCTTCAAGACCGAAATCGACGCGTTCGCCACACCGCCGCAGTTCATCTTCACGCCGACGCTGGAGAACTACCTGCACATCAACGAGCGCAGCAACTACTTCAGCTATGCGTGGAACTCGGTGCTCATCTCGTTCAGCGCCACCGCCCTGTGCCTGTTGATCTCGGTGCCGGCCGCCTACTCCATGGCGTTCTACGAAACCCAGCGCACCAAGGGCACCCTGCTCTGGATGCTGTCCACCAAGATGCTGCCGCCGGTGGGCGTGCTGATGCCGATCTACCTGCTGGCCAAGAGTTTCGGCCTGCTGGATACCCGCATCGCGCTGATCATCATCTACACCCTGATCAACCTGCCGATCGTGGTCTGGATGGTTTACACCTACTTCAAGGACATTCCCAAGGACATCCTCGAAGCCGCCCGCCTGGACGGCGCCACCCTGTGGCAGGAGATGGTCCGCGTGCTGCTGCCGATCGCCAAGGGCGGCCTGGCGTCCACCGTGCTGCTGTCGCTGATCCTGTGCTGGAACGAAGCGTTCTGGTCGCTGAACCTGACCTCGTCCAACGCCGCGCCCTTGACCGCACTGATCGCCTCCTACTCCAGCCCCGAAGGTTTGTTCTGGGCCAAATTGTCTGCCGTGTCGACCCTGGCCTGTGCGCCGATCCTGATCTTTGGCTGGATCAGCCAGAAACAGCTGGTGCGCGGTTTGTCGTTCGGCGCCGTGAAATAACGGCCTTTCAATAAAAATTCCAAGCGGAGGCCCATCATGGCCAACCTGAAAATCAAGAATCTGCAAAAAGGCTTCGAAGGCTTCTCCATCATCAAGGGCATCGACCTTGAGGTGAACGACAAGGAATTCGTGGTATTCGTCGGCCCTTCGGGCTGCGGCAAGTCCACGCTGCTGCGCCTGATCGCCGGCCTGGAAGAAGTCACCGACGGCACCATCGAGCTGGATGGCCGCGACATCACTGAAGTGACCCCGGCCAAGCGCGACCTGGCGATGGTGTTCCAGACCTATGCCCTGTACCCGCACATGAGCGTGCGCAAGAACATGTCGTTTGCCCTGGACCTGGCCGGCGTCGACAAGAAGCTGGTGGAAAGCAAGGTCAGCGAGGCCGCGCGCATTCTGGAGCTGGGCCCGCTGCTGGAGCGCAAACCCAAGCAACTCTCCGGTGGTCAGCGCCAGCGCGTGGCCATTGGCCGCGCCATTGTGCGCAACCCGAAGATTTTCCTGTTCGACGAACCGCTGTCCAACCTCGACGCCGCCCTGCGCGTGCAGATGCGCCTGGAACTGGCGCGCCTGCATAAAGAGCTGCAAGCCACCATGATCTACGTGACCCACGACCAGGTCGAAGCCATGACCCTGGCCGACAAAGTCGTGGTGCTCAACAGTGGCCGCATCGAGCAGGTCGGCTCACCGCTGGAACTGTATCACCAGCCGGCCAACCTGTTCGTGGCGGGTTTCCTGGGTACGCCGAAAATGGGTTTCCTCAAGGGCAAGGTCACCCGCGTTGAAAGCCAGGGCTGCGAAGTGCAACTGGATGCCGGCACCACCATCAGCCTGCCCCAAAGCGGCGCCAGCCTGAGCGTGGGCAGCGCCGTGACCCTGGGGATTCGCCCGGAGCACCTGGAAATCGCCGCCCCGGGCCAGACCACCCTGACCGTCACCGCCGACGTCGGCGAGCGCCTGGGCAGCGACACCTTCTGCCACGTCGTCACCGCCAACGGTGAGCCGCTGACCATGCGGATTCGTGGCGACATGGCCAGCCAGTACGGCGAGAAGCTGCAGTTGCACCTGGACCCGGCGCACTGCCATCTGTTCGACACCGAAGGCAAAGCCGTGGCCCGCCCACTGCGCGCCGCCGCCTGATTTCGCGAGACTTTGCCGATGAAACTGAATAAACAGAACCTCACCCAACTGGCACCGCAAGTGAAGCTGCCCGCCTACGCGATTGCCGACACGCGCCAGGGCATCGCCCATATCGGCGTCGGCGGTTTCCACCGCGCGCATCAGGCGTATTACACCGACGCGCTGATGAACACCGGCGAGGGCCTGGACTGGAGCATCTGCGGTGTCGGCCTGCGCGCCGAGGACCGCAAGGCCCGCGACGACCTGGCCGGCCAGGACTACCTGTTCACCCTGTACGAACTGGGCGACACCAACGACACCGAAGTACGCGTGATCGGCGCGATCAGCGACATGCTGCTGGCCGAAGACAGTGCCCAGGCGCTGATCGACAAACTGGCAGACCCGGCGATTCGCATCGTCTCGCTGACTATCACCGAAGGCGGATATTGCATCGACGACAGCAACGGCGAATTCATGGCCCACCTGCCGCAGATCCAGCATGACCTGGCACACCCGGGCGCACCGAAGACCGTATTCGGCTTCATCTGCGCCGCGCTGACCCGGCGGCGTGCCGCTGGCGTTCCGGCGTTCACCGTGATGTCCTGCGATAACCTGCCGCACAACGGCGCCGTCACCCGCAAGGCCCTGCTGGCCTTCGCCGCCCTGCACAATGCCGAGCTGCACGACTGGATCAAGGCCAACGTGAGCTTCCCGAATGCCATGGTCGACCGCATCACACCGATGACCAGCACCGCCCACCGCCTGCAACTGCACGACGATCACGGTATCGACGACGCCTGGCCGGTGGTGTGCGAGCCCTTTGTGCAATGGGTGCTGGAAGACAAATTCGTCAACGGCCGCCCCGCCTGGGAAAAGGTCGGCGTGCAGTTCACCGACGACGTGACGCCCTACGAAGAAATGAAGATCGGCCTGCTCAACGGCAGCCACCTGGCCCTCACCTACCTGGGTTTTCTCAAGGGCTACCGGTTTGTGCACGAGACCATGAACGACCCGGTGTTCGTCGCCTACATGCGCGCCTACATGGACCTGGACGTCACGCCGAACCTGGCGCCGGTGCCTGGCATCGACCTGACCGACTACAAGCAGACGCTGGTGGATCGCTTCTCCAACCAGGCGATTGCCGATCAGTTGGAGCGCGTTTGCTCCGACGGTTCGTCGAAGTTTCCCAAGTTCACCGTGCCGACCATCAACCGCCTGATCGCGGATGGCCGTGAGACCGAGCGCGCGGCGCTGGTGGTCGCAGCGTGGGCGCTGTACCTCAAAGGCGTGGATGAGAACGGCGTGAGCTACAAGATCCCCGATCCGCGTGCCGAGTTTTGCCAGGGGCTGGTGAGTGATGACGCGTTGATCAGCCAGCGCTTGCTGGGAGTGGAGGAGATTTTCGGCACAGCCATTCCCAACTCCCCTGAGTTTGTGGCAGCGTTCGAGCGGTGTTTTGTGAGCTTGCGTGACAACGGCGTCACCCAAACCCTGCAAAACCTCCTGAAGAAACCGGCTTGAAAATGTGGGAGCAGGCAAGCCAGCTCCCACAGCCGATCGGGTTTCCACTTCAACAAAACAATACTGCTGAGCACTCCACCATGACCCAGCGAAACCTCTACTTGGGCATCGACTGCGGCACCCAAGGTACCAAGGCCGTTGTCCTCGATGCGTCCAGCGGCCAGGTGCTGGGCCTGGGCGCTGCGGCGCACACGCTGATCAGCGGCGTCAATGGACGTCGCGAACAGCACACCCAGGAATGGCTCAACGCCTTTACCGAAGCCACCCACCGCGCCCTGCAACAGGCCGGCGTGGATGGCCAGCACATTCTGGGCATTGGTGTTTCCGGCCAGCAGCACGGGTTGGTGTTGCTGGATGACCAGGGCCAGGTAATGCGCCCGGCCAAGCTGTGGTGCGACACCGAAACAACGCCCGAGAACGATCGTCTGCTGCAACACCTGGGCGGTGAAAGCGGCTCACTGGAGCGTCTCGGCGTGGCCATTGCGCCGGGCTATACCGTATCCAAACTGCTCTGGACCCGCGAACAACACCCCGGCATCTTCGAGCGCATCGCCCATATCCTGTTGCCCCACGACTACCTCAACTACTGGCTCACCGGTCGTGCCGTGGCGGAGTACGGCGATGCATCGGGCACTGGCTATTTCAATGTGCGCAGCCGCGAATGGGATGTGGCGCTGCTCCAGCACATAGACCCCAGCGGGCGTCTGGAAGCGGCATTGCCCGAGCTGATCGACGCCAACCAGGTGGTCGGGACGGTGCTGCCAGCCGTTGCCGAACGCTTGGGCATCAACCCCGATGCCATCGTTTCCAGTGGCGGCGGCGACAATATGATGGGAGCGATTGGCACCGGCAATATCGCCCCCGGCGTGATCACCATGAGCCTGGGCTCTTCGGGGACCGTCTACGCCTTTGCCGAACAACCGAACGTGAGCCCCGAGGCCTCGGTCGCCACCTTCTGTTCGTCCAGCGGTGGCTGGCTGCCGTTGATCTGCACCATGAACCTGACCAATGCCACTGGGGTGATCCGCGAGTTGTTCGACCTGGACCTGACGGCCTTCAATGACCTGATCGACCAGGCCCCCATCGGCGCCGACGGCGTGACCATGCTGCCGTTCCTCAACGGCGAGCGCGTACCCGCCCTGCCCCACGCCACCGGCAGCCTGCACGGGTTGACCATGACCAACCTGACCCGCGCGAACCTGTGCCGCGCCGTGGTCGAAGGCACCACCTTCGGCCTGCGCTACGGCCTGGACCTGCTGCGCCAGACCGGCCTGCAAAGCCAGAGCATCCGCTTGATCGGGGGTGGCTCGAAAAGCCCGGTGTGGCGGCAGATGGTCGCCGATATCATGAACACCGAAGTGATCTGTACCGAACAGAGCGAAGCCGCGGCCTTGGGCGCGGCGATCCAGGCGGCGTGGGCCCGGACCGGCGAGCCCCTGGCCAGCCTCTGCGACAAATGCGTAAGCGTCGACCCGGCCAGCCGAACCCAACCGGTGGCCGAGCATGTGAGCGCCTATCAACAGGCTTACGAGCGCTATCAGCAGCTTGTGGCAACCCTTTAAGAGCGAACGACTATGTATCTGGTGTGCGGCGAAGCGCTGTTCGATTTTTTCAGTGAGGAAGATGCCAGCGGGCAGGCTTCCAAGGTCAATTACAAGGCGATTGCCGGCGGCTCGCCGTTCAATGTGGCGGTAGGCTTGCGCCGCCTGGGCATCGAGGCCGGGCTGTTCGGCGGCCTGTCCACCGACTTCCTCGGCCGACGCCTGTTACAGGTGCTCAAGGATGAAGGCGTCAGCGAGCGCTTCCTGGTGGAGTTCGCTGCGCCGACCACCCTGGCGATGGTGGCCGTGGGTGCCAACGGCTCGCCCCAGTACAGCTTTCGCGGTGAAGGCTGCGCCGATCGGCAACTGGACGTCGTGCACCTGCCGACGCTGGGCGATGACATTCGCGGGCTGCATGTGGGCTCGTTCTCGCTGGTGGTGCAGCCGATCGGCGACGCCCTGCTGAACCTGGTCAAGCGTGAGAGCGGCAAGCGCCTGATCAGCCTGGACCCGAACGTGCGACTCAACCCGCAGCCCGACATCCAGCTGTGGCGCGACCGCGTGGCCGAACTGGTCAAGCATGCCGACCTGATCAAGGTCAGCGACGAAGACCTGCACCTGCTCTACCCCGACCAGTCGCCGGAGAGCGTGTTGCAAGGCTGGCTGCAACACCGTTGCCAACTGGTGTTCCTGACCCGCGGCGGCGATGGCGCCAGCGTGTTCAGCCGCCAGCACGGGCACTGGTCGCAGCCGGCGGTGAAGGTGGTGATGGCCGACACGGTGGGTGCCGGCGATACCTTCCAGGCCGCCCTGATCGCTTGGCTGACCGAGCACCAGCTGGATTCGGTGACTGGCCTGCAACAGCTCAGCCGTGGACAGATCGACGCAATGCTCGGCTTCGCGATCCGCGCCGCCGCCCTGACCTGCGGCAAGACCGGCCCGGACCTGCCGTATCGCCAGCAGCTTGGATGAAGGTTTTGTCAGCCAGGCAAACTTTAATCGATGGTTAATCCCGCAAGCCGACAGTGAAGTCCTACCTGCTTGCGGAGATCCACCATGAAACTGCGTACTTTGATACTGGGCGGCGCACTGGCACTGGCAACGGTGTCAGGCCTGGCCCAGGCTGACGATCAACAACCCGATGCCAAACCGGTGCCCTACCAGTACGGCATGCCGCTGAATATCGCCAAGGTGCTGGCCATGAACGAGGCCCAGACCAACGACTGCAAGGTCATCGACGCGGACATCAAGTTCGTGGACACCGCCGGCAAGGTGGAAGACGTGGGTTACCGCAAACTGTCGGATGCTTGCAGTTTCCAGAACTGAACCTGGAAAAAACCGGCTATTTCGTAGGACGCTTTCCTCTAAAACGTAGGGAAATTCTCAGAAACTTCAATTTAATCAATGATTAAGCTTGATGAACAACAGTGAGCTCGACCGCCCCTGCACCGGTTGCAAACCGACGGGGCGGCCACCGTTTCATCACGTCGATGAGGCGGATCACTGATGGAGAAACCCCATGAAACTGCGCAACCTCTTCCTGCTTGGCGGCATTCTGACAATCACTACTCTGGCGACAACCGCACAGGCTGAATCAAAGCCCGTGCCGTATCGCTATGGCATGCCCCTGGATATTCGCAAAGTCATTGCCATGAACGAACCGAACACTCCCGAGTGCAAGGTCATCACGGCGGACATCAAGTTTCTGGACAAGGCCGGTGAAGTCCGACATGTGAGTTATCAGAAATTGTCCGACGCCTGCATGCTTCAGAACTGAGTGCGGGGCGCGAACGAATGGCAAAACGATGATGGAGCCGTATTGGGCCTGGCGTTTCTCCAGGCCCTCCGGTTTTTTGCACAGCCTGCCTAGTAGTAGCCTCGCCCTCCCACGCGTTGCAGGATCGGCGCTTGGGTATGTTTCAGGTCTTCGCGCAACCCGGTGATCAGGTTGCAAATGGCTCGACTGCTGTCGAGTTTTTCGGCATTGATGCCTTTGACTTCCAGATCCACTCGGTCACGGTCGCGGTCGTCATAGACCTTGATCGTCAGCGAAGCATCTTCGGCTTTGGTGCACTCGCACCGTTTAGGCAGGAAACTTCCTTCAATAATGCTGCGAAGTTCTAATTCCGAAAGCATGGCCAACCTCTCCTTTTTTGAGACCGCCAATCGATTTTATGAACCGCCGGACTGCTCGCAGGCGCCTTGCCTGCCACGTCTTGCCAGCCTTGGAAGACGCTTACAACACCCAAGCCTACTCGGCAAAATCCTACAGCGTTGTAACCTTTCCTCATAACCAGTGCGGTTTTTCAGCTAACTCGCTGCGTTTTTACATTCAGAAACCAAACCTTCGTCGAACTCCCGGGATTAAACGTTTAATCCAAGCGTTCCTGACAGCCCACCTGCTGGGTCATCCCTCAGCCGGCAACATGTCGCAAACTTTCAACCCGTTGATGAACGGGGGTTTACTCGAGATATACGAAACATATACGCTTTGTATATCCACCTGACACAGTGAACCCTATGGGCATCGTCAAAATCACCGACCAACTGCACGAACAACTGCGCCTGGCCAGCGCGGCCATGGACCGCTCCATCAACGCCCAGGCTGAGTTCTGGATCAAGATCGGCCTGCTCGCCGAACTCAACCCCAGCCTGCCTTACAACGAGTTGATCAACAAACTGTTGCTGGACAAACCTGATCTGATCCGAGGGCGCAGTTGATGATCAAGACCGCCCCGCAATTGGCCGTGATGCGTGAATCCGGGCGCCTGCTGGCGCAAGTGTTCAGCATGCTCGACGGTTTTGTCGCCGCCGGCCGCTCCACCCTGGAGCTGGATGCCGCTGTCGAAACCTTCATCCGCAAAGACCTCAAGGCCCGCCCCGCCAGCCTGGGTCAGTACGACTACCCCTTCTGCATCAACACCTCGATCAACGAGGTGGTATGCCACGGCATGCCCAACGCCAGGGACGTGCTCAAGGACGGCGACATCATCAATATCGACATCACCCTGGAAAAAGGTGGCTTCATCGCCGATTCCAGCAAGATGTACATGATCGGCAACGTCTCGCCCAAGGCACGGCGCCTGGTGGAACAGACGTTCGAAGCGATGTGGGCCGGCATCCGCCAGGTCAAGCCTGGCGCGCGCCTGGGCGATATCGGCCACGCGATCCAGAGCCACGCACAGGCCAATGGCTACAGCGTGGTGCGCGAATACTGTGGTCATGGCATTGGTCGGCAGATGCACGAAGAACCGCAGATCCTGCATTTCGGCCGCCCCGGCACCGGGCTGGAACTGCGCGAAGGCATGGTATTCACCGTGGAGCCGATGCTCAACCAGGGCAGTGCCAAAGTGCGCAACCTCAAGGATGGCTGGACAGTGGTCACCCGTGACAACAGCCTGTCGGCGCAATGGGAACATACCGTGGCGGTGACGGCGGACGGTTTTGAGGTCTTGACCCTGCAACCGTCCAACTGAGCGACCCTACACCCTATGGGAGCAATTGTCTTGGCAGATTCTCTGTCAGCCCTGCCACCGTCATCGCAGCGGTGCGGCGATCCGACAAGCCAGCTCCCACAGAACCTCTCTATTATTGGCGAGAAAACGCCCGGTGCGATGGCCCTGCTGACAGCATTTCTCTAGCCTCTGCCTATCCCTGTGGGAGCTGGCTTGCCTGCGATAGCCGTACATCAGCCAACAACGTTGGCGACTGACACTCCGCCATCGCGGGCAAGCCCGGCTCCCACAGTTGGCCTCTATTACCTGTCAGATTGCATTCCAGATTCAGTCGAGGAATCTTGCCAGTCGGTCCGCTTCCGAGCCGAGCACAAGCCCGCTCCCACACTGGATCTCTATCGCTGGTGAGAATGCACCCGGCGCGATGGCCCTGTTGACGGAGCTTTTTCAGCCAATGCCATCCCCTGTGGGAGCTGGCTTGCCTGCGATACGGTACACGCGGTGTTTCAGGAGCACCGCAGTGATGCCATCGTAGGCAAGCCAGCTCCCACAGGGGATCAGTGGTCACACAACATTGGCGCCACCCGCTATTCGTTTCAGCCCCAATACCCTCAGCCCGAAAACGCTGGATCATCGCCGGCTCACCAGACCTGGCCCTGACGCTTGAGCTCCAGGCGCCTGACGAACTCCTCCAGCACCAGGCCATAGAGGTCGTCCTGCAAGTAGGCGTCTTCGATACCGGCGTCCAGGTTGGGGTTGTCGTTGACTTCGATCACCACCACTTTTTCGCCGGATTGCTTGAGGTCGACGCCATACAGGCCATCGCCGATCAGGTTGGCGGTCTTCACCGCCAGTTCCACCACTGCCCGGGGCGCTTCATGGACAGCCAGGGTTCGGCATTCGCCGTTGATGTCCTGGCCGATAGCCTTGTGGTTGTAGATCTGCCAATGGCCCTTGGACATGAAGTACTGACAGGCAAAGATCGGCTTGCGGTTGAGCACGCCGATGCGCCAGTCGTACTCGGTGTAGAAAAATTCCTGCGCAAGCAACAGCACCGAATGCTCGAACAGCTCGGCGGTGGCCTTGAGCAGCGCGGCCTGGCTCTCGACCTTGATCACGCCACGGGAGAAACAACCGTCGGGGATCTTCAGCACCAACGGGAACCCCAGGCGCTCGCCGACCCGCTCGAAGTCTTCCGGTCGTTCCTTGTAGAGAATTTCGGTGGCGGGCATGCCCAGTTGATGGCTATTCAGCAGATCCGTGAGGTAAACCTTGTTGGTGCAGCGCAGAATCGACGTCGGGTCGTCCATCACCACCAGGCCTTCGCTTTCGGCTTTTTTGGCGAAACGGTAAGTGTGGTTGTCGACGCTGGTGGTCTCGCGGATCAGCAGGGCATCGTATTCGGCCAGGCGGGAATAGTCCTTGCGTTCGATCAACTCCACGTCGATGCCCAACCCTTTGCCTACCCGGATGAAATTGTCCAGGGCGCGGGCGTTGGACGGTGGCAACTGTTCCTGGGGGTCGTGGAGGATCGCCAGGTCATAACGGGCCAACCGGCGTGAACGGGGCTGGCGCCAGATCTTGCGGCTGAAGTTGTCAAGGGCGTGGGCGAACTGATCTTCCTGATCATCGCGCAACTTGTGCAAGACCCCGGACTTGACCCCTTCGATATGCCAGCCGTTATTGCGTTTGAACTCAACTAACAGAATCGGGCAGGGAAATACTTCAAATAACTGACGGGCCAGCTCCTGCAACGGTTCTATTGTGGTTTTTCCAAAATAAAGGGTCAGGGTAAACCCTTCGGTATTGCTGTAAAGATGATGACTCAAGGCTTTATCCAGGGTTTTATCCAAGTCATCCAGCGCCAGACCGTACAGCGACTTCCTGGTCAATTCACTGATCGTGCGTACCGACGGGATCACCTTGTGGCCACGGGCCTCAGCCAACAGCGAACAATAGTAGCCATGCCCCAGGTACTTGTAGCTGCGGCACAGGTTGATTACCTGGACGCGTTTGCCCGCTTCGTTTTCCCGAGACTGCTCCAGGTATTCCTGGGCCGTGACAATGTCTTCGCTGGGGAAGTAAGAAGCCCAATCTTCCTTGCGCTCGACAATAATCATGACCTGACTTGCGCCTTTGGAGGCAGCCGAAAAATAACCCTGGGAAGTGATTGTCGTTGCGACGGTTTGCCCGGATACTTCACGCCAATGACCTTGTACCGCCGACATAGTATTTGATCCGCTTTAGAGAACTCGACCTTTTCTATTAAGCACGATCTTTTGGAGAAGTCCCGTTTCGTTACGCAACTTTTACGGCGGTCATATGGCTCTTCTCTTTCGTGTTGCAACCCCCGGCGATGTGCCTGAATTAATAGCACTGGAACAACACTGTTTTATCAGCGACCGACTGTCATCGCGCAGTTTTCGGTGGATGGTCAGCCGCGCCCATGGGCGGCTGCTGGTGGCGGAAAGTGACGGACGCTTGCTCGGTTACGCCCTGGTGTTGTTCCGTCGCGGCACTCTGCTGGCGCGGCTGTATTCCATCGCCATCGCCGAGCCTGCGCGCGGCCTGGGCCTCGGCAAACAGTTGCTGGCCCGGATCGAGGCGTGTGCCGTTGAACAGGGTTGCACCGGCCTGCGCCTGGAAGTGCGCACCGACAACCCCAGTGCGCTGGCCCTGTATGAACGCAACGGCTACCGGCGCTTTGCCCTGGTCGACGACTATTACGAAGACCACACCCCGGCGCTACGCCTGGAGAAGCGCCTGGAGCGCTGAGCCGCTGTAGTGGCAGCGGTCCCAGAAGTGCATCAAGCCACCTGCCTGGCACCGGCCTTGGCCTCCAGTTCGCGCACCAGCGGCAACACGCGCTTGCCGAAGTATTCGACCTCTTCCTGAAAGTGCAGGAAGCCCGCCAGCACCAGGTCCACCCCCACAGCCTTGAGCGCGACGATGCGTTCGGCGATCTGCTGCGGGGTGCCGATCAAATTGGTCTTGAAGCCGTCGTTGTACTGCACCAGGTCCTCGAAGCTCGACTTGGCCCAATTGCCCTCGCCCTCCGGCGAAGCCCGGCCCGCTTGCCTGGCGGCGTCACCAAAGGCGTTCACCGCGTCGGGGTCGGCCTTGTCGATGATTTCTGCCAGCACTGCGCGGGCTTCTTCCTCGGTGTCGCGGGCGATGATGAACGCGTTCACGCCGACCTTGACCGAATGCTGATTGGCGGCCGCCTTGGCACGAATATCGTCAACCTGTGCCTTGATGCCCTCAGGCGTGTTGCCGTTGGTGAAGTACCAATCCGATACCCGCGCCGCCATGTCCCGCGCCGCGCGCGAACTGCCACCCTGGAACACTTCCGGCCGGCCGATGGGCTTGGGCTTGAGGGTGTAGTGGTCGAAGCGGTAGAAATCGCCCTTGAAGGTGAACGCGTCCTGGCTCCAGATGCCTTTCAAGGCCCGGATGAACTCTTCGGAACGGCGATAACGCTCGTCGTGCTCCAACCAGTGTTCGCCGATGGCCTGGAATTCGCCCTTGAACCAGCCACTGACAATGTTCACCGCAATGCGGCCATTGGTCAGCTGGTCGATGGTCGCCAATTGCTTGGCCGCCAGCGCCGGTTGCCAGGGGCCGGGCAGGATCGCGGCGATGACCTTGAGTTTGCTGGTCGCAGCCAACAGCGCATGGCTGAACGCCACCGACTCATGCTGATTTTCCGCACCGTAGCCGGCGGTGAAGCGGATCTGGGTGAGGCCGTATTCAAAGCCGGCCTCTTCAGCCAATTGCGCCAGTTTGCGGTTGTAATCGATACCCCAGTGGGTGCGTTGTTCGATCTTGCTCACCACCAGACCACCGCTGACGTTGGGCACCCAATAGGCAAATTTCACAGCTTGCTGACTCATCGCACGGTACCTCGCACAAGGGGATGTACCCAGGCTTGAGCAGCAAGCGTGCCAGCGCGGGGAAACGCCCATGCCAGGGGCATTCGGGATGATTGCGGGGTACCGACGCCCCTGTCGCAGAGCGTGCCGGTTTGTCGATCAGCTGTTGCCAGGGCAACAGTGGACGACCGTCACGTCCCGTAAATATGCATGCCGGAGCCCGGCACGGACTGTGCAATCCCCTTTGCATCGATCACTGCCCAGGAACCTTGCCCATGACCGAGCAACACGTCATCAACCCGCTGTCCACCGGCGTCGACTACCCCACGCTGGCGGCGCGCTTTCGACCCATCTTCCAACGCATCGCCGATGGTGCCGTAGCGCGCGAGCAAACGCGCACCCTGCCCCACGAACCGATCCAATGGCTGAAAGAGGCCGGGTTCGGCGCCGTGCGCGTGCCAGTGGAATACGGCGGTGGCGGCGCCTCGCTGCCGCAGTTGTTTGAGCTGCTGATCGAGTTGGCCGAGGCCGACTCGAATGTGCCTCAGGCGTTGCGCGGGCATTTCGCGTTTGCCGAAGACCGCTTGAATGCGCCGCCCGGCGCTGGCCGCGACCTGTGGTTCAAGCGTTTCGTCGACGGCGATATCGTCGGCTGCGCCTGGACCGAAATCGGCAACGTCGCCATTGGCGATGTGGTCACCCACGTCAGCCCCGATGGCGACCGCTGGACGCTCAATGGCGAAAAGTTCTACAGCACCGGCAGTCTGTTTTCCGACTGGATCGATGTGTACGCCCAGCGCAGTGACACGGGCGCCGATGTGATCGCCGCCACCCGTACGCAGCAGCCGGGCGTGGTGCAGAGCGATGACTGGGACGGTTTCGGCCAGCGCACCACGGGCAGCGGCACCACACGCTTCAGCGATGCAGTGGTGGAGGCGGAGAACGTGATCGACTTCGCCACGCGGTTCAAATACCAGACGGCGTTCTATCAATTGGTGCTACTGGCCAGCCTCGCGGGCATCGGCCGCGCCGCACTGCGTGATGTGGCCCATCAGGTGCGCAGTCGCACACGCATCTACAGCCATGGCAATGCGCCCCATGTCAGCCAGGACGCGCAGGTTCAGCAGGTGGTGGGTGAAGTGGCTGCACTGGTTTACGCCGCCGAGGCCAGCGCGTTGAAAGCGGCAGTGCCGGCGCAGCGGGCGTATGTGGCACGGTTCGGCGGGGATGCGGCGCTGGAGCGCGAAGCCAATGTGGCTGCGGAGATTGAATCGGCGACGGCGCAGGTGGTGGTGTCGGAATTGATCCAGCGAGCGACCAGCGAATTGTTCAATGCGCTGGGGGCTTCGGATGTGCGTCAGGGTAAAGCGCTGGATCGGCATTGGCGCAATGCGCGGACGGTGTCTTCACATAACCCGGTGATTTACAAGGCGCGGATTGTGGGGGATTGGGTGGTGAATGGGACTGAGCCGCCGTTTGTCTGGCAGATTGGGAATGGGCCGGGGGTCACGTCGTGAAGGAGATAGACGCCTCGGTGAATCAGGCACACCCCGTTGAAAGCATCGCAGGCAAGCCAGCTCCCACAGTTGCCTCGCATCGACGGCTATCCCTTCAATCAAAACGCCAACTTATACCCAATACTCATCAACATCACCGCCAGACAAGGTCGCAGCACGCCATCAGGCACTTTGCCCGTCATATGGCTCCCGAGGTAAATGCCGGGCAACGACCCCATCAACAGGAAACCCAGCAACTGCCAATCCATATTGCCCATGCTGGCATGCCCCAACCCCGCCACCAGCGTCAAAGGCACGGCATGGGCGATCTCGGTCCCCACCAACCGGCGGGTCGCAAGAAACGGATACAGGATAAACAGCGCCACCGTACCCAGAGCCCCCGCACCAATGGACGTCAGGGCCACCATGGTGCCCAGGATCGCTCCGGTCATCACGGTGAGCGCGTTGAGATTACGCGGGTTCATGCTGTAGTCGTCGCCGGCATGGCGCTGGGCAAACGCCAACAGCCGGTTCTTGAACAGAATTGCCAGGGCCGTCAGCAGCAACACCACACCGAGGGCCTGCTTGATCACCGCGTTCATGGCACTGGGGTCGGTGTGCAGGCTGGCCAGGAACCACAATGTCAGCAGCACCGCAGGCACACTGCCCAGGGTCAGCCAGCCGGTGATCGACCAGTCGATGTTCTTGTTCTTGCTGTGCACCAGCACCCCACCGGACTTGGTGATGGCGGCGTACAACAGGTCGGTGCCCACGGCGGTGGCCGGGTTGATGCCAAACCACAACAGGATCGGCGTCATCAGCGAGCCCCCGCCCACACCGGTCATGCCCACGATAAAACCCACGATCAGGCCCGCAATTACGAAACCACCATTACCCACATCCATTACAGCTACCTGCGGCCTTATAAATTTCTGGCCGCAGGATAGCGATTTTTCTTATAACGACTTATATCAATATGATCTGACTTTATGCCTTTCAGTCCAGGCGGCGGAAAACATAGGCCCGGGTCCTTGTTGAGCAGACGCATGAACTCCCGTCGTTGCCAATCTCTCCTCGGGTAACGCGGGCCCCCTAGTGCACACTCGCGAGTTTATTTTTTGATGGCTGCATCCAGTCCGGCGGCTCAGGGGTAGTCCTGTCAGCAACCCTGCTGTTCGACTGAAATGGAGAAGCACCCATGAACGCTAAAGCATTGTTCTGCCTGACCGCCCTGCTCGCCGCAGCACCCGCCGCCTTCGCCCAGACCGGCTTGCCCGACAGCATCAAGGTGCCGGACGGCCACAAGGTGGCGCTGGAAACTACCGGCGTCGGCGAAATCACCTACGAGTGCCGGGACAAGGCCAACGCCGCCGGCCAGACCGAGTGGACTTTCGTCGGCCCCAAGGCCGTGCTGAATGACCGCAGTGGCAAGCAGGTGGGGACTTACTTCGGTCCGCCCGCCACCTGGCAGGCCCAGGACGGGTCGAAAATCACCGGCACCCAGTTGGCAGTGGCGCCGTCGGGAGCGGGCAACCTGCCGTATCAGTTGGTCAAGGCCAACCCGGCTGAAGGCAAGGGCGCCATGAGCGGCGTGAGTTACATCCAGCGTGTGGCGCTCAAAGGCGGTGTGGCACCGAGCAGTGAGTGCACGGTGGCCAATAAAGGCAAACAGGAAGTGGTGAAGTACCAGGCCGATTACATCTTCTGGGCGGCCAACTGAGCAAAGTCGACTACGCTGCCCCCACAGGTGATCAAAGCGCGGTTCGCCGCCTGGGGTAGCACGACGTGTTTGAGTTCGACTACGAAGCTTGTCTGCTGGCCTGTGCACAGGGTGATCAGCGCGCCTTGCGCAGGCTCTATGAACAAGAGAGCAGCCACTTGCTCGGCGTGGCGTTGCGCATTGCACGGAACAAGGCCCTGGCCGAAGACATCGTGCATGACGCATTCATCAAAATATGGCGCGGTGCCGGCAGTTTCGACCCCGCGCGCGGCTCGGCCCGTGGCTGGGTATTCAGCGTGACCCGGCACCTGGCGCTGAATGGGGTGCGCAACCATTACCGGGAAGTCCCGCTGGGCGAAGAGCACGAGCAAAGCACCACCGATACCTTTGAATTCAGTGCACGTACCGGGCAGATTCACACCTGCCTGGCGCAGCTCGACCCGGTCCGTCGCACCTGTATCCTGCATGCCTATGTCGACGGTTATTCCCACAGCGAAATCGCCCGGAAACTCGACACCCCGCTGGGGACCGTCAAAGCCTGGATCAAACGTAGCCTCGCCGCGCTGCGGGAGTGCATGGCATGAACAGCCCGTTGGATGAACTCGCCAGTGAATATGTGTTGGGCACCCTGCCCGCCGAACAGCGCGCCGAGGTGGAACGACGCCTCACCCACGACGCCGAATTACGCGCGGCGGTGGATGCCTGGGAGCAGCGCCTGCTGCCCCTGACCGCGTTGGCCGAGCCAGTGCCTCCCTCCGCCGAGCTGTGGCGCCGCATTGAGCGTGCCATCGGCCAGGCCCCCGCTCGTTGGTGGGACCTGCTTGTCGTGTGGCGCGGACTCGCCGCTGCCGGACTGGTGGCCACCCTCACTTTGGCCACACTGCTGCTGATCCGCCCGCCCGCCGCTGAGCCGTCCTTTGTAGTGGTGCTGATGGCACCGCAAAGCCAGGCACCGGGCTGGGTGATCCAGGCCAGCGATGACCAGCGAATTCAGTTGATTCCGCTGGGCGTGATGGAAGTACCTGCCGACAAGGCCCTGGAGTTCTGGACCAAGGCGGATGGCTGGCAGGGGCCGGTGTCCCTGGGGCTGGTCAAGCCGGGGCAGACGCTATCGCTGCCGCTGGACAAACTGCCGCCGCTTGCCCACGACCAGTTGTTCGAGATGACCCTGGAAGACGCACGCGGCTCACCGACCGGCAAGCCCACGGGGCCGATCCAGGCGATCGGCCGCGCGGTCAAGGTGCTTTGATCAGCTGACGCTGGGCAACCACACCCGAAAGCGCGCGCCCCCCAAGGGCGACGCCAGGGCCGTCAACGTACCGCCCTGGGCTTCCAGGGCGCGTCGGCTGATGGCCAGGCCCAGGCCGAAGCCGCCCGTGGCGCGGTCGCGGCTGCGGTCGAGACGGTAGAACGGTTCGAAAATGCGTTCGCGCTGGTCCGGCGGAATGCCGATACCGTCGTCATCCACCCAGATTTCACAGCCCCTGGGACACACCTTCACGCCCACCTGGATGCGTTTTTCGCAGTAGCGCGTGGCATTGCGCAGCAGGTTCTGCAGGGCACGGGCCGTCAGGCGCGGGTCGAGGCTGAAGCGCTCTACCGCGCAGTCGAGGACCACGTCGATGACGATCTCGGGGTTCTCCAGTTCGTCGTCGACACTGCCCAACACGCTGTCGATAAACTCATCGAGCATCACCTCGACCCGTTCCGGCAGTTGCGCGGGGTTTTGCAAGCGGCTGTAGGACAGCAATTCCAGCACCAACTCGTCCAGCTCGCGAATATGCGCCACCAGGCTTTGCAGGCGCTCGCGGCTGGCGGGAGGCTGGTCTTCGGACAACGCCAGGGCCAGGCCGAAGTCCAGGCGCGTCAGCGGCGTGCGCAGTTCGTGGGACACCGCATTGAGCAAGTCGCGCTGCTGGTTGAGCAGGCGCTCGATGTCGTCGGCCATGGTGTCGAACACCGACGCCAGGCTACCGATGCTGGAACTGGCCGGAATGCGTGTGCGCTCGGTCAGGTTGCCCTGGCCCAAGTGCGCGGCGGTGCTCTTCAGGCGCTCCAGGTCCCGCCAGTGCGGCCGCAGCCACGCCAACAGGCAGGCCAGCAGCGCGGCACCGATCAAGACATTCATCGACCAGTACAACAGGTTCATGTCCAGCGGATCGGGCGGAATGGTCAGCTTGACCACGAACTGCTGGTTGATTGGCGAACTGACTTCCTCCATCCAGCCCCAGTCGCCCAGGCGAATCACCGGTTTGCCCTGCTCCAGCAGTTGCTCTTCTTCCGGGGTGTAGCTGGCGTCCTGACGCAACAGCAACTGCACTTTCAGCGGCGCAAAGTCGCGGCCCAACTGCTCGGTCACCTGGGACCAGCGCTCCACCGGCGCACGCAGGTATTGTTTGACGATGAGCTTTTGCGTCCCGCGGGACTGCTCGACGTTGTAGTCGAGGTAGCGATGTTGGAAGACCTGGATCACCAGCTTGGGGATCAGGAAGATCGCCGCACTGTAAGTCACGATGGTGATGAGGTAGAGCCGCAGCAGCACACGAAACATGGATCAGCATTCCCACTCGGAGCGGCTGAACAGATAGCCCTTGCCCCACACCGTCTTGATCTTGCGCGCTTCGCCGGCATGGTCGTCGAACTTGCGGCGCAGCTTGGAGATGGCCACGTCCACCGAGCGGTCGGTACCGTTGAACTCGATACCGCGCAGGCGTTGCAGGATCTGGTCGCGACTGAGCACTTCACCGGCATGCCGCGCGAGCACCACCAGCAGGTTGTATTCGCCGCTGGACAACTCCACCGGCTGGCCGCGCCAGGTCACCGTGCGCTCCGACAGGTCGATGCACAGGTTGCCCATCAGGATCTGGTCATTGGCCACCTGCGGTTCGGACAGGCTGCTGCGGCGCAGCAGCGTTCGCACACGGGCCAGCAGCACACGCGGCTCGCAGGGTTTGGTCACGTAGTCATCGGCGCCCATCTCCAGGCCCAGCACCTGGTCATGGCTGTCGTCGCGGGCGGTGAGCATCAGGATCGGCAGGCCCGCCGAGTCGGCGCGCAGCAGACGGCACACCTGCAAGCCGTCGAGGCCGGGCAACATCAGGTCGAGGATCACCAGGTCCGGCGGGTCGAGCCGCGCACGTTCGCGCACATGGTCGCCCCGGCTGAGCACGCTGACTTGATAGCCATTGCGCTCCAGGTAGCTGGCAATCAGCTCGGAGAGTGCGGCGTCGTCTTCCACCAGGAGGATGTTGGGCATACAGATGTTTCCAAAAAATACGATTTTGCAGGATTGTGCAAGGATATACGCCCGCAGCCGGCTGTGGGCCTTGCCTTACATTTCTTCACAGACGCTGTACACAGCTTCACAGCACCCCGATAACCACGACCTTAGGATGCACCGGTCACTATCGGGATAAGAGCATGTCGAAGAATCTGTTTGCGCCGTTTTGCCTGCTGGCCTTCACGCTGGCCTTGACGGGCTGTGGCCGTTCCGACGCCGAGGCGCCGCAAATGCCCCTGGCCAAGGTGCGCGTCGAAACCCTGCAAGCCAAGCCGCTGTCCATCAGCAGCGAACTGAGCGGGCGCATCGCCGCGCCGCGCATCGCCGAAGTACGTGCACGGGTGGCGGGCGTGGTGATGCAGCGGGTGTTCAAGGAAGGCCACGATGTGAAACAGGGCGACGTACTGTTTCGCATCGACCCGGCGCCGTTCAAGGCCGACCTGGACAGTGCCCGGGCGAATTTGAGCAAGGCCGAGGCCAACGCGTTCCAGGCACGCCTGCAAGAGCAACGTTACAGCCAGTTGGTGGAAGGCAACGCGATCAGTGGCCAGGACTACGACAACGCCCGCGCCGCCGTACGCCAGACCAACGCCGAGGTCGCCGCCAGCCAGGCCGCCGTCGAACGCGCCCGGCTGAACCTGGGCTACGCCACCGTGACCGCACCGATTTCCGGGCGCATCGGCCGGGCGCTGGTGACCGAAGGTGCACTGGTGGGCCAGAACGAAGCCACGCCCCTGGCGATCATCCAGCAACTGGACCCGATCCACGCCGACCTCACCCAGTCCACTCGCGAATTGAATGACCTGCGGCGCGCCTTCCGCGCCGGCAGCCTGAAACAGGTGGGTCAGGACCAGGCCAAGGCCACATTGATCCAGGACGACGGCAGCCTGTACCCGTTACCGGGCAAATTGCTGTTCGCCGAGATCAGCGTCGACCCGGGCACCGGGCAGATCATCCTGCGCAGCGAGTTCCCCAACCCGGACCTCGACTTGCTGCCCGGCAGTTTCGTGCGGGTACGCCTGGAACAGGCGGTCGACAAGCAGGGCCTCAGCGTGCCGCAACGCGCCATCACCCGCGACAGCGCCGGTGTGCCCATGGTGCTGTTGCTGGACGCCACGCAGACCGTGAGCCAGCAACCGGTGGAACTGGGCGCGGTGATCGACGACCGCTGGGTGGTCAGCAGCGGCCTCAAGGCCGGCGACCGCATCGTCGTCGAGGGTTTGCAGCACGCGCGCCCCGGCGACAAGGTCGAGGTGGATGACAGCCCCGCCCCGCTTGCCCAGGCCACCGGCCATTAAGGATCATTGACCATGCCGCAGTTCTTTATCGACCGCCCGATCTTTGCCTGGGTGGTGGCCCTGTTCATTCTGCTGGCCGGGGTGCTGGCCATCCCGCAATTGCCGGTGGCCCAGTACCCCAACGTGGCGCCGCCGAAAGTGGAAATCTACGCGGTGTACCCGGGCGCGTCGGCCCAGACCCTGGATGAAAGTGTGGTCAGCCTGATCGAGCAGGAGCTCAACGGTGCCGATCATTTGTTGTATTTCGAATCCCAGAGCAGCCTGGGTTCGGCCACCATCACCGCCACGTTCCAGCCGGGCACCAACCCGGAAATGGCCCAGGTGGATGTGCAGAACCGTCTCAAGGCGGTGGAGCCACGCCTGCCCCAGGCGGTGACCCAACAAGGCTTGCAGGTGGAGAAGGTGTCCGCCGGTTTCCTGTTGCTGGTGACGCTGACCTCCAACGACGGCAAGCTTGATGACGTAGCGCTCAGCGATTACCTGGCGCGCAACGTGATGAACGAACTCAAGCGCGTGGAAGGCGTGGGCAAGGCGCAACTCTATGGCGCCGAACGCGCGATGCGCATCTGGATCGACCCGCAGAAGCTGATCGGCTTCAACCTGACCCCGGCGGATGTGAACGCCGCGATCAGCGCGCAGAACGCCCAGGTATCGGCAGGCAGCATCGGTGATCTGCCGGGTACCCACACCCAGGAAATCACCGCCGCGATCCTGGTCAAGGGCCAGTTGTCGACCCCGGCGGAATTTGCCGAGATCGTGCTCAAGGCCAACCCGGACGGCTCCACCGTGCGCATCGGCGATGTGGCGCGGGTAGAAGTCGGCAGTCAGGAATACCAATTCTCCACGCGCTTGAACGGCAAGCCGTCCACGGCGGTCAGCGTGCAGCTGTCGCCCGGGGCCAACGCGTTGAACACCGCAACGCTGGTGCGCGCGAAGATGGACGAGCTGTCGCGCTACTTCCCGGCCAACGTGGAATACAAGATTCCGTACGACACCTCGCCGTTCGTCAAAGTCTCGATCACCAAAGTGGTCTACACCCTGCTGGAAGCGATGGCGCTGGTGTTTGCGGTGATGTTCCTGTTCCTGCAGAACGTACGCTATACGCTGATCCCGACACTGGTGGTGCCGATTGCACTGATGGGCACCTTCGCCACCATGCTGTTGCTGGGCTTCTCGATCAACGTGCTGACCATGTTTGGCATGGTGCTGGCGATCGGCATCCTGGTGGACGATGCGATCGTGGTGGTGGAAAACGTCGAGCGGATCATGGCTACCGAGGGGCTGTCGCCCAAGGACGCGACCAAGAAAGCCATGGGCCAGATCACCGGGGCGATCATCGGCATTACCCTGGTGCTGGTGGCGGTGTTTCTGCCGATGGCGTTCATGGCCGGCTCGGTGGGGGTGATCTATCAGCAGTTCTCGTTGTCGATGGCGACGTCGATCCTGTTCTCGGCGTTTCTCGCCCTGACCTTGACCCCGGCCCTGTGTGCCACCCTGCTCAAGCCGATAGCCCCAGGCGAACACCACGCCAAGGGCGGCTTCTTCGGTGCGTTCAACCGACGCTTCGAACAACTGACCGACCGCTATGAGGGCTGGGTTGCCTACGCCCTCAAGCGCAGTGGCCGTTACTTGCTGATCTATCTGGTATTGCTGGTGGGCCTGGGCTGGATGTTCAGCCGCCTGCCCTCCTCGTTCCTGCCGGTGGAAGACCAGGGTTACACCATCACCGATATCCAGCTACCGCCAGGCGCCAGCAAGAACCGCACGACGCAGGTGGCCGAGCAGATCGAGGCGCATAACGCCAGTGAGCCTGGAGTGGGCGATACCACCATGATCATGGGCTTCAGCTTTTCCGGCTCGGGGCAGAACGCGGCGCTGGCGTTTACCACGCTCAAGGATTGGTCACAGCGCAGCAGCCAGGATTCCGCCTCGGCGATTGCCGACCGCGCCAACGCAGCCTTCAGCGAACTCAAGGATGCGATTGCCTATGCGGTGCTGCCCCCGCCAGTGGACGGCCTGGGCACCTCCAGCGGTTTCGAGTTCCGCTTGCAGGACCGTGGCGGCGTTGGCCATGCGGCATTGATGGCGGCCCGTACCGAATTGCTGGCGGCTGCCGAAAAAAGCCCGATCCTGGCCAACGTGCGTGAAAGCGCCCTGGCCGACGCCCCGCAAGTGCAGCTGGAAGTGGACCGCAAGCAGGCCAATGCACTCGGTGTGTCCTTTGCCGATGTGGGCAATGTACTGTCGTCGGCCATCGGTTCGAGCTACATCAACGACTTCCCCAACCAGGGCCGTATGCAGCGGGTGGTGGTGCAGGCCGAAGGCGACCAGCGCAGCCAGGTGGCCGACCTGATGAAGATCCACGTACGCAACAATGCCGGGAAGATGGTGCCCTTATCGTCCTTCGTCGAAGCCCGCTGGACCCAGGGCCCGACGCAATTGACCCGCTACAACGGCTACCCCGCCATTGCGATCTCCGGCGAAGCGGCGCCGGGGCACAGCACCGGCGAAGCGATGGCGGAGATCCAGCGCCTGGTCAACCAGTTGCCGGCAGGGCTGGGTCAGGAGTGGACGGGCCTGTCATTGCAGGAACGCCTGTCGGGCAGCCAGGCGCCTTTGCTCCTGGGCTTGTCGTTGCTGATCGTGTTCCTGTGCCTGGCGGCCTTGTATGAAAGCTGGTCGATTCCCACATCGGTGCTGCTGGTGGTGCCGCTGGGCGTTCTCGGTGCGGTCATCGCGGTGGCATTGCGCGGTATGCCCAACGATGTGTTCTTCAAGGTGGGCTTGATCACCATCATTGGCCTGTCGGCGAAGAACGCGATTCTGATCATCGAATTCGCCAAGGATCTCTATGACCAGGGCGAAGACCTGCTCGACGCCACATTGAAAGCCGCGCGCCTGCGCCTGCGGCCGATCATCATGACGTCGCTCGCCTTCATCCTCGGCGTAGTGCCCCTGGCAATCGCCACCGGCGCCAGCTCGGCGAGCCAGCAGGCGATTGGTACCGGGGTGATCGGTGGGATGATCACGGCGACCCTGGCGGTGGTGTTCGTACCGGTGTTCTTTGTGGTCGTGATGAAACTGGTGAAGAAACGCCCCCGCCAGCCTCATTCTTGAAGAGGACACGGTCAACAATGTGGGAGCGGGCTTGCCCGCGAATGCGTAGTGTCAGGCGATACCTATGTCACTGGCCCTCCGTCTTCGCAGGCAAGCTCCCACAGAGGTTATGGGTCGTGTTCGGGATCAGGTACAGTCTGCTGACACATAGTCAGTTGTGAGCCGCCATGTCCTTCCTCGCCCGCACCCATCCTCGCCTCTCCGCCGCTGCCGTACTGGGCATTGCCGTGGGCTTGCTGGCGCCGGCCGACACCGTCATCAGCAAAATTCTCATCGGCTGGAACGCCGGCGTCTGGACCTACCTGCTGTTGATGCTGTGGCTGACCATTCGCGCCAAGGCGCCGGACGTCAAGCGCATCGCCGAGGTAGAGGACGAAAACGCCGGGCTGGTGCTGTTCATGGTGTGCATCGCCGCAATTGCGAGCCTGGCCACCATCACCTTCGAACTGGTGGGCAGCAAGGACCTGGCAACCTCCGAACGCCTGTTGCATTACGGCTTTACCGGGTTGACGGTGATCGGCTCGTGGCTGTTGATCGGGGTGATCTTCAGCGTGCATTACGCCCGCCTCTATTACACCTGGGACGGCAAGGAACCCGCCCTGCGGTTTGCCGAGGGCCTGACGACCCCCAACTACTGGGACTTCCTGTACTTTTCCTTCACCATCGGCGTGGCCGTGCAGACCTCCGATGTGGGCGTCGCCACCCGGGATATGCGCAAGGTGGTGCTGGGGCAATCGTTGATCGGCTTTCTGTTCAACACGGCGATTTTGGGTTTCTCGATCAACATCGCCGCCGGGCTGTTCGGCTGACGCTGCACAAACCTTCTAGACGCCTGACGAATGCCCGGCGCCCAATGAGCCTCACGTATTCCCGACCCGGTGATTTATGGCCGCGCACAATTGGATCGACCTGTCCCAGGACGCCGACACCGGCATCGAGACCCTGCGCGCGCATTTCGAGGGTCACGCCTACGACCCGCACTGGCACGACAGTTATCTCATCGGCGTCACCGAGCAAGGCGTGCAGCAGTTCAATTGCCGTCGCACCCGCCACCACAGCGTGCCCGGCCAGGTGTTTCTGGTAGAACCCGGCGAACTGCACGACGGCGACGCGCCCACTGTCGACGGTTTTACCTACCATATGCTCTACCTCGACCCGCAGTGGTTGTCGCGGGAAGTGAGTGCAGTGTTCGAGAAGGCACCGGCGAACAGCCAGCTGAGTGTTGTCAGCACGTTGATCAATGATCCACGCCTGGCACACGCCACCAGCCATGCCTTCCAGACCCTGCACAGTGGTGAACTGCGCATCGTGCGTCAACGTGCCATGGACCAGTTGTTGGAACAGCTCACCGGGCAACTCCATTGGCGCTCTCGCTACCGCGACGACCCGCGTCTGCCGCTGGTAGCCCATACGGCTCGAGAATACCTGCATGCGCACCTGCACCAGGACGTGGGCATGGATGACTTGGCGCTGGCTTGCGGTGTCGATCGCTTCCGCCTGACCCGTGCATTCAAGAGCGCATTTGGCCTGCCGCCCCATGCTTATCTGGTGCAATTGCGCCTGGCCCGCGCCCGGCACCTGCTGGCCAAGGGGGAGCAACCCGTCGACGTGGCGATTGCCTTGGGTTTTGCCGACCAGAGCCACCTGGGCCGCTGGTTTGTGCGTGCCTATGGCCTCACGCCCGCTGCGTACCGCAAGCGCTGCTCAAATCTTCCAGACAGGTGACACGTCCGCTTGTGAAAATCGACGCCCTCGATTGATCTTGCGGAGTCTCCTGCGATGCTGGCGTTTATCTTGTTCGCCTTTGTTGCTTCAATTACCCCCGGCCCCACCAATATCCTGGTGTTGAGTCACAGCGCACGTTACGGCTTCAAGGCGGCGTTGCCGATCATACTGGGGGCTTGCGCGGGTGCAGCAGGGATCGTGCTGTTGGTGGGCAGCGGCGTCGGCCAATCCCTGGTGCAGGCGCCCCGGGTACAAGCTGCGATGCAATGGCTCGGCGTGGCCTGGTTAAGCTACCTGGCGTGGCAGATATTCAGCGCACCCGCGCAGGCCATTGATGTGCCGTCCGCACAAAAGCGACTGGGTCTGAGAAGTGGCGCCAGCCTGCAGTTGATCAACCCCAAGACCTGGATGATGGCCTTGGCGGTGGTCAGTGTGTTTGCGAGTAACGAAGCGGGTCGCCAGGAGCAGGTGTTAACGTTGTCGCTGGTATTTTTTTTGACTGCCTTGCCCTGTCTCATGACTTGGGCAGTACTGGGTGCGAGTTCGAGTAGGGCGTTGCGCTCGACAACGGCCATGCAATGTTTCAACCGTTGCATGGGTTTGCTCCTGCTGGGTTCAACTTGGCTGAGCGCACTCATCTCATAATAAAAAAGACCTCGTTATCAACTTACTACGTCAACCTGCGCAAAAAGGAGCAACAGGCACGGATTGCCAATGGTGTGTACCTGTTAGATCTGACAGTTTACAGGGCCGACACGCTGTTATCTGATGCTCGTACAGAGCCCTCGATGACTCTGGAACGCCTACATCAACGGCCAAGGAGAAGTCATCATGCCCGCAACTTCCCAAGCACTAACGTCAGCCCAACAAGCGAAAATACTGCCTAAAAAACGCTCGGCAATCGGTAAGTATGACGTCATCATCAATTCACAGCCTGAAATCTTTCAAACAAAAACCCTGGTGCATGATGCCCAATACGCCATCTATAAGCTAAAAGGACGGCAGGCGGACAACACGACAATCATCAAGGAAATACTCATTCAGTTACCCGACACCACTCGCCCCGCCAGCATAGATCTGGCCAAGCAGGATGAGCATGGTGCGCAGGTTTGGTTCTCGGCCAAATCACCCGACGGGCATTACACCTTGAAGTGCATTTCAGGGACATTGATCATTTCAACGATATCCGGTGGTCCCCTTGCGATGAAAGGTTCACTGGCTGCGCTTACTGAGAAGACGACCTTCGGGCAAGAATTTTTCGTCCAGGTTTCCTTTGACCTAACGACCTGATGATGTCACTGCACAAGCAAACAAACGCCCGTCTCTTTCGAGACGGGCGTCATAAACGGATAAGCGCTTACCAGGTGTAACGAACACCAACGTTGGCGCCCCACGGCTGTTCTACTTTACCGCCGCTGCTGTGTTCGAGGTCCGCATGCAGTTGCAGGTTTTTCGAGAGTTTCACCGCGACACCCGCTCCGAATTCAGCGCGAGAGCCGGAAAGGTCGTTGTTGAACACATTGTTGTTCACCTCAACCTTATTGTTATTGGCAAACTCATGCACCATCGCTGCACGTAAGTAAGGCTGCAGTACACTGCCGCTGTCGAGCTGGATATCACGCCCTACTGTCGCACCTGCCTTGGCCATGATCGAACGCGTACGCTCACCGTTGGCTTTGAGACCGTTATCCAGATTGTAATTAGCCCCCTGGATCACTACCGTAGACATCTGGGCGTAAGGTTCTACGAAGAAACCATCGTCCAATTTGATGTTGCGACCCACTTCTGCGGACAGCCCGCCCCCCGTGTTGCTGTAGGAGCCTTTGGTAGTGGTGCGGTCGCTCAAGCCCACCTTGGACTCGTTGTTGAATCGGTTGACCTTCGCCACCGCATCAAAGTAGAAACCACTCTCTTCGTCCATCCAGGTGGCATAAGCACCCACGTAGTAGCTCTTCACGTTGCCGGAAGTACCACGGTTGAGGTCCAGATCCGAGGTACTGTGACCGGCCATCACACCTACCAGCCACTGGCTGTCGGTCAGCGGCATATCGGCACCCAGCGTGAAGCCTTGCTGATTCTGTTTGTAGCCCACGCCTGTGCCCTCGGCGACTGTGTATTTATTGCCGTAAGCACGTACCCACATGCCAGCCTGACCAGGCTCGAAACGCAACTCACCCATACGCGTACGCAAAGACGTTGCTTCGCCATACCAAACGGTCGGAGCCGTGTTGAACAGTGCCAGGACCGAACGGGTGCCCGGGCTGATCACGCGATTGTTAGGGTCGAGGAACCAGTCGGTACCTTCCTTCTTCAAACCGTACGAATAGGCCCCTACGTCCACCACATCACCGACCAGGGAAAAGTTCGCGTCACCGCCGCCGGTATGCACCACGCGGATTTCTTCCGGGTTGACCGGCTCGGCACCACTGGCCGCGAGCAACAGGCTGTGATCGCCCGTGGCGTTCCCGGTGATGTTCAGGAAGTCGGTGGTGCCATTGGCAAAATCGGTCCCCATTACGAAGGTACCGTTGCCATCGAGGCTATCCAGATCCAACTGGTAAAACGCATCGGTATCACCGAATTTAACCGTACCACCTGCCAGGCTGAGAGCGCCTACCTGGCTGTCGCCGGTCATCTCCCAATAGGAGGCGTCGCCCACGCTGAGCGTAGAGACATTCTGCAACTGCCCCGTCAGGCTGGCGTTATTTTGCAGGCTCAGATGCGCAGTGCTGCCGGCCTCGACTATCACATTTCCCGTCAAGTGGCTGTTGTTTACGTTCATGGTGGCCGTTGCGCCGCCATCCACTTCCAAAATCGTGCCATTGCCGCCGGTCAAGGTGGACCCATTGCGCACCTCAATCTCGACAGTCGGCATATCCCACGGACTACCGCTGACCAGAATGGCCGAACCGCTGCGCCCTTCGACATGGGAATTATCCAGCACCAAATGGCCGACATCGTCGCCGTTGGGTTGGTTGCCCACCACAACACCGTTCTTGCCACCGATCACAGTGCTTTGACTGGCAGTTACCGTCGCCGCGCCGTCCAGCCAGATACCAAAACTGTCAGCGCCGGTGCCTTCCACCAACGTGTTTTGATTGAGGTGCAACTCACTGTTGCCAAAAACCAATGCGCCGCCGAGCGCGCCCTTGATCGTGCTATTGAATACGTTTGCAACGCCCCCCTTGAGGGAGTCGTAGCTCTGAAATGCCTGCAGACCGAAATTCGAATGGCTGATCAGGTTACTGTTGGTGATAGTCGCATTACTATCATCCAGGCGCACTGCGCCCCACAACGTATTGTTCGACTCAACGTGCGCGCCATTCAGGTCGACGGTGGAGCCCTGGGTGGCGCGAATGTCGTCCACTCGGCTGCCAGCATTTACGATCAGCGCCGAATCATTGACCACAATACGATCTGCAGTAGCGCCATTGAGCGTTAATACAGATTTGTCATCCAATTGCCAATCATTGACAACTTCGCTGCTATCAATGGTTTTTTCTTCGCCGATTAAATGGCCTGCCTGTGCAGTCGTTTGAACCGATACAAACATAAAAAACGAAAGGGTTGGAACTTTCATCATCTTGCTCAAGGGTTTGAGCTCGAAGTTAGCTAACATAGACATGGTGTTCACTCTTTGGGTAGAGCCTCTGAAAACGGTTTGGCTCGTTCTCTCGGAATGGAGCCTTGCCGGTGCGACGCAGAGGTTACGCAGCGAACATACCCAACACTGTAGGAATAATCTGAGTAACAAATTAAACGTACTGAAGTGATAAAAGCACTGACCCCATCAGGTGAAACACGCAGGAACAGCCAACCCAGACAATGAACAACTGGCAGATGCACAACAGGGAAGCCAATGCTTCCCTGTTGTTTTCCATTTGAGTAACGTTAAGGGAACGCAACACCGTCGCAATACGAGTCAGCCTCCGAAAAAATCGTATACACCTCTGCCATAGCCCCGTGACCGGTCGCCCCACTCGAAAGTACTGTCGTATAAGTCATCTCGATCGGCCCATAAACTGCCTGCGCCAGGAATGGGCGGTAAGGCACCCGGACAACCCGGTCGGTGGTCAAGTCAGCGGCGTTGACTGTAATGGGGACAGCCAGCGTGAATGGGCCTGTCGGAAGCGCCGGGTGCTGGTTAGTCAAGGTAAGGTTTATCGTCAATGTATTACCCGCCACCAACCTTGTGTCGGCAGGAATCACGACCTCGACATAATGGGTCGTGGCTGGCGATGGGTCGGCTCTCAACGATGCACACGTCCAAAGACCAAAGGCGAGGTTACCGAACTCAGCAGCATCGAGTTCTTCCGTCACTGCGTCGATCACGTCCACAAGGGTGTCAAGGGACAGGTTCTCATTGGTCGTGCCGGGGCCGGTAACAATGTAACGCACCGGTATGTCCTGGCCATTGCCGTGATTGACTAACAGGCTCCAAGGCACCGTGAAGGTGAAATCCCCGGTTATCGTGCCACCCAGGTTGAACGGTCCGACTCGCTCGCGGCTGGCGCCCCACTCCACCCAGATATCGTTCATGCCGTGGGGCAGCGCAGCGACGGTCCAGAGTGGAATGGTGATGGTGACCGGTTGATTCGCATGGGCGATTCGCAGCGTGTTCAATTCGGTGGATCCTGCACCGAATACCTGCAGCAGATTCAAATTGGGGTTTGGGTCACCTGGCTCGAGAGTGCCTGGCAGTGTTGCCCCTTCCACCGAAAAATCAAATCGCCGGGTGATGGGGGGAATAGGGATAAACAGGCCATTGCGTTCAATGCGACCGTCAAACGTGACTGGCATCGGGCCCAGTGTCGCCGTGTAGGCGGCCTTTAGCGCAGCGTTCAGACCGTAACCAGTATTATCGAAGGTCACCGGGAACGTAATGAGCGCGGGAGATTGCGCGAGATAGGGTTGTGCTGCCACGCGCATTTCGTACAGGTCCAACCCTGGGACAGCATCGGGGTGATCAATGACTAAAGCTGTAATTCCCGCGACATAGTCATCTATATCGAGCAAATCATCCGTACTACCGCCATCGGGTGCATCAGCCAAGGGGAAGAACAAGGGAAAAGGCACCGGATCGGGCAACAGGAGCACCGTGCGAGAGTCTGCAATAGAGGGCCGACTGAGGTTACCGGCAAAGTCTTCAATGACGTAAATAAGGTAATACAGCCCACCGAGGACAATCGTCGAAGAAGGTATCAAAAAGGTGGCACCTGCCGCGGTCATGGGCACCCCGGCACCGCTGACCAGGCTAGGGGGAGTCGGGAACATATCCGGACCAAAGTAAATATGGACACGATCGCCGTCTTCGAATCGGCCGCTCACAGGGCCGTAGGAATTCGCAGGGATACCTACCTCCACGCCGGCATGAGTTGCCAGAAAAGCACTGTCAATTACCGTTCCCACAGGAACGTTGTCGAAGGTGGGAACGTCCGGTTGCTCCCTCGTCAGCGCTACGGCGTAAGGGGCAATGACATCCACATTCAGTGGGCAAGGGAAGGATTCCTCGCCGGTTGGACCTGGCACGCCCCCCGCATTTCGGTACTGAACCGTCCTGAGTTCGTAGCGGTTGTGAGCAAACTCCGGCGCGGGTGCAGGCACAAACTTGTCAATCGTTGTGATCGGGGGATTCGGCGGAGCGGGTGTGCTACCTGGTTCAATCTGGAAGGGAGGCAGGAGAACAGTCCAGGGCCCTGTGCCACCCGAGGTTGTACGCCACTCGATACTGATCCAGTCATTTCTTAGCGTAACAGCTCCGACACGGCACTCCACGGTGATGCCAACACTCGCATTCGAACTATGAATCAAGCCGTCCGCAGTCCTGATTGTCTCAGCAATGGTGGGCGCATTAACAATCAGCGGCGCTTTAGGGTTAGTGACGATTGGATTGCTGCTCATTTTTTGCTCTCCTGTGCATTTTAAGTAGGCGTCGCCTAAACACTCAAAAGTCCCCAAGGGCCGACATCATTGTTTCAACCCGATAAACAACTGACCGATATTCAAACTGCGGCAACACTGCTCCAACTGCCAGTGATTCAGATCCTGGTCGAAGGCTTTAAGAACGCTGCGGCTAGGCTCCTGCGGCGATAGCGGCCGGATCAAGGCTCCGGTGCATTGCCATCGATCCAGCAATACAGCGTGGGTGGATCCGTTGTAATCACCACCCGATCAAGTTTCGTGTATCTAAACGCAGATATCCCCACCACGAACTGTCCCCTGGACACCACGAAGCAGGCCCTGCCCCCCGCAGTGTCTTTCAGTGGTCGAATCACACGTTCGACGTCAAGGATGTCGAACGTGCAGCCCCCCGCGTCGGCCACTTCGTCCCAAAAATGTGTGAGGGTCAGCGCGGTATCGGCAATTGGGTTTTGATCTGGCGCGCGGGCATACCCCTGAAACCGCATCGTGAGCAAATCCCCGTGCTCGAAAGCAGGATCAGCATCAACAAGAACCTGGACCCTGGTCCACATCGGCGGCTGGCTGGTGCACGTTATGTAATACGCGTGATGCGTTTCTGCCTGCGGAAAACGTGGGCGGGCAAACAGGATGGGGGGCCCCGTCAGCTGAAGCGTCGCCTGTGCTACTTGAGAGAATTGCGGGTTGAGATTGCCCGCATAGTCCTGCAAGCGATAGAAACAAAAAATCAGCAGGGCACCCGGGAAACTGCGAAATACATCCGCAGGAACAAGCACACTAATCGGCCCGGTTGCATTCGCAATTGGAGGAGAAATCAGGGTTGGAGCACCTGTTGGCAGCGTGTCCATATCTGAAAAATAAAGCAGGACTCGGTCATTTGCTGCCCGCCCTGAGTAGCCCTCTGGAATTTGCATCGGCACAAAAGGGTTACTGATCAAATAGGCGTCAGTAATGGGATCGGCGGGATAGATGGCGGGGGCAAGCAGACCGACTCCGGGGAATTCCCGGTCGATCGTAAACGTTACGCTCTCAGACGGTTCAAACGTCGGGTTGGACGGGTCCAGGTTGTGGACGCGAAAGCTTAATTCAACCACTGCACTGCTCAACAAGTAACTGGCAGGGATGGTTGCGTAAAGTGGAAACGGTGTGGTGTCTAGCACCTCAATGGTTGATTCCGGGACATCAATGGGGTTCGCACCGACCACATGCCAGACAAATACAACGTATTGACGCATTCCAGGCGGTCTGATGGGCCATGGTATTTCAATTTCTACTTCCAAGTCGGTGTCGTTATACAACGCAGGAAGCACATTGCCCGGCAGTAGGCGAATCACGTCTGGCGCATCCAGAACCAACACCCCGCCTGAAGGGGGTCCACCAACATTTGCCTGGCCTGAGCTTGAAGCTTTCATCCCAACCTCCTGTCCATTCACATCGTGCTTGCAGCAACAAAGTGAGGGTGTTTGAGGTTGATTGAATACCTGAAGCACGCTTGCGGATACTGTCAGAACTCACAGGTAGCTCTACCGTTTGTCGCGGTCCATCAAAAGGATGAGCTTTCTTCTGGTTCGAGATTGTTTTGACAAACCGGCCCGACCGATGCGCTTCTGAAACCGGTTTCAAGCCTGGTGGCGTGCAACACCGAAGGCTTAATCGCAAATACCCTGGGCCATCACCTCGACCAATTGCTCGAACTGCAAAGGGAGATGTTCCTGGTGCTGGTGGATCGTAAGGTCGACCCCTTGCAGGAGTCGACTCCTACAAGGGGGGGGCTGTCAGATCACGAACCGCGCCACCATCGCGTTCAGGTCCACCGCCAGGCGCGACAGCTCATGGCTGGCCGCACTGGTCTGGTTGGCACCGGCTGCCGACTGGGTCGCCAGGTCACGGATGTTCACCAGGTTGCGGTCCACTTCGCGCGACACCTGAGCCTGCTCTTCCGACGCGCTGGCGATCACCAGGTTGCGCTCGTTGATCAGGCTGATGGACTGGGTGATCTGCTCCAGGGCCACACCGGCAGCACGGGCCATTTCCAGGGTGTTCTGGGTGCGCTGGTTGCTCTGCTGCATCGACTGCACCGCTTCGCCGGTGCCGTTCTGGATGCCGGCGACCATCTTCTCGATCTCCTGGGTCGACTGCGCCGTGCGATGGGCCAGGGCCCGCACTTCGTCGGCCACCACCGCAAAGCCGCGCCCGGCCTCGCCTGCCCGTGCCGCTTCGATGGCGGCGTTGAGCGCCAGCAGGTTGGTCTGTTCGGCAATCGCGCGAATCACGTCCAGCACTTTGCCGATGTCACGGCCCTGGGTGGCCAGACCTTCGATCAGGGTGGCGGTGTTTTGCACGTCCTGGGTCATGGTCTGGATCGCGCCGACGGTTTCCACCACGCGATCACGCCCTTCCCGCGCGGCCTGGTTGGACTGGCCGGAGGCTTCGGAGGTCGACACCGCGTTGCGCGCCACTTCTTCCACGGCTGCGGTCATCTCGTTGACCGCCGTGGCGGCCTGGTCGATTTCGTTGTTCTGTTGTTGCAGGCCCTTGGAGGCCTCTTCGGTCACGGCGCTCAGTTCTTCCGCTGCCGAAGCCAGTTGCGTGGCCGAACCGGCGATGTGCTGGATGGTCTGGCGCAAGTTGGCTTGCATGGTAGCCAGGGCGCCCAGCAAACGTGCCGGTTCGTCCTTGCCATCCACATCAATGGTTTTAGTCAGGTTGCCGCTGGCGATGGTTTCGGCCACCTCCACCGCTTTGCGCAATGGCGTAACGATGCTGCGCGTCAGCAACCAGGCGAGCAGGACAGTCAGCAGCGCGGCAACCACCGACACGGCAATCACACCGCTGATCGCACCCTGGTAGCTCTGCCCGGCCTCCTCGTCGGCCTCCTTGGCGTCGGCGGCGTTGATGGCGATCAGTTTGTTCAGTTGTTCGCCCATCTGGTCGGTGCCGTCCTTGATACGGGAGTTGATCAGGGCGCGCATCTCATCGACCTTGTTCTGCCTGGACAGCGCCAGCATCTCGGCCTGGGCCTTCAAGTAGTTCTCCAGCGTGGCCACGAACGTCTTGTACAACGCCGCTTCTTCGGTGCCGGCAGGCAGTGCCGCATAGCCGGCCTGGGCGGTTCTGACCTTGTCGGTCAAGACGCCCATGCGGGTTTCGGCCTCCTGCAGGCCGGCAGGCTCGCGGTTGACCAGCACACGGAACGACAGGATGCGCAGGCGCAGGACGTTTTCCGTGATGTTGCCAAGGTAGGTGACGCTGGGCAGTTGTGTGGCGCTCATGTCCACCGAAGACTGACGGATCTGCGTCATGCGGTTGACCGCAAACACCCCCAACAAAACCACTAACAACGCAATGAACGCGAAACCGAGGAAGGCTCGAGGGGCAATATTCAACTGACGGAGGGACATAGGGGCTGCTCTCAAGAAGTAGTGTTTGCGAGCTTCCCTGCCGCGAAACGCTCAGTCAGCGTCAACGCGCCGCTCTGAGCTTTGGCCGCCACTGTTGTCATTGGTCTGTGGGCCTAAACCAGATATCGGCAGGGCCCGGGATTTTATGCAGGGTCTTCATAAATAATTTTTTACACTTCTGACGACCGGTCATTTCTGGCATCCTGCGCCTCCATTTTCTGACCCGAGCCCGCATTTTGTCTGACGCTCAAGCCCCCCGCCCGCGCTATAAATCCGACCTGATCTACGGCCTGGAAGACCGCCCGCACTTCACGGCGGCGATTTTTGCCGCGCTGCAACACGTGCTGGCCAGTTTTGTCGGCATCATCACCCCGACCCTGATCGTCGGCGGTGTACTTGGCCTGGAAAGCGAAGTGCCGTACCTGGTGAGCATGGCGCTGTTCGTATCGGGGTTGGGCACCTTCGTGCAGGCGCGCACGTTCGGCCCGGTGGGCTCAGGGCTGTTATGCCTGCAAGGCACCAGCTTTTCGTTTATCAGCGTGATTCTCAGCGCCGGGTTCATGGTCAAGGCGCGAGGCGGCGGCACCGATGAAATCCTCTCGACCATTTTTGGCATCTGCTTTTTTGCCGCTTTTATCGAAGTGGTGCTCAGCCAGTTCATCGGCAAACTGCGCAAGCTGATCACCCCGGTGGTGACCGGCACCATCATTACGCTGATGGGCCTGTCGCTGATCAAGGTGGCGGTCACCGACATGGCGGGCGGTTTCGGTGCCAGCGACCTGGGCGCCGCCGGCAATATGGGGTTGGCGGCCCTGGTGCTGCTGACCATCGTGGTGCTCAACCGCTTCAACAACGCGTTTTTGCGCCTGGGCTCGATCGTGATCGGCCTGACCCTGGGGTTCGTGGTGGCCTGGTGCCTGGGCCGTGTGGACATGGCGGCGTTGCCCCAGGTGCCGCTGATCAGCGTTCCCGTACCGTTCAAGTACGGTTTTTCGTTCGACTGGGTGGCGTTTATCCCGGTGGCGGTGATTTTCCTGATTTCCCCGCTGGAAGCGGCCGGTGACCTGACCGCCAACTCGATGATTTCCCAGCAGCCTGTCAAGGGCCCGCTGTACATCAAGCGCATCAAGTCGGGCCTGTTGGCCGACGGCCTCAACTCGGCGATGGCCGCCACCTTCAACAGCCTGCCGATGGTGACCTTCGCCCAGAACAACGGGGTGATCCAACTGACCGGTGTGGCCAGCCGCTACGTGGCGTACTTCATCGCCGGCCTGCTGGTACTGCTGGGCCTGTTCCCGGTGATCGGCGCAGTGCTGCAACTGATGCCCAAGCCGGTATTGGGAGGCGCGACGCTGATCATGTTCGGCACCGTGGCGGTGGCCGGGATCAAGATCCTCGCCGAAGCCGGGTTGCACCGACGCAACGTGCTGATCGTGGCGATTTCCCTGGGCATGGGCCTGGGCGTGGCCGCTGTGCCGGAAGTACTGCGCGAACTGCCCAAGGCGCTGCATAACATTTTCGAATCGCCGATCACCGTGGGTGCGTTCTGTGCAATCCTGCTGAACATTTTCCTGCCGGAAGAGTTCATAGAGCTGGAAGAAGATGAATTCGATCCGGAGTCCTCTACCCTCAAAGTGATGCAGGATCCGGACGTCACAAAATAGGAGCACCCCGTCGATGCGCAAACTCATGGTTCTATCGTTACTGCTGCTGACCCTGAGCGCCTGCGCCCTGTTCCCCAATCGCGACCCGGTGAACATCAACGTGGTGGGCATTGAGCCCCTCCAAAGCCAGGACCTGGAAGTGCGCTTCGCCGTCACCTTGCGGGTGCAGAACCCGAATGAAACGGCGATCGACTACAACGGCGTGGCGCTGGACCTTGAGGTCAATGGCCGGCCTCTGGCCTCCGGGGTGAGTGACCAGAGCGGTACCATCCCGCGCTTTTCCGAGGCGACGTTGAGAGTACCGGTGAGTGTTTCGGCGTTTTCCGTGCTGCGTCAGACCCTGGGGCTCAGCCAGACCCAGAGTTTGAACAACCTGCCCTACGTGCTGCGCGGCAAGTTGGCCGGTGGCCTGTTTGGCACCCAGCGTTTTGTCGACCGTGGCACGCTTGACCTGCCGAACACAGCCACTTGGTGATCGCCATGCAACCGACGCTCTACACCGAACGATTGATCCTGCGCCCACTGACCCTTGACCATGCCGACGCCATCCAGCAGATATTTCCCCACTGGGAAGTGGTGCGCTACCTCAATGACGAAGTGCCCTGGCCTTACCCCGCTGACGGTGCGCGCAGCTTTCTGGAAAACGTGGCCTTGCCCGGCATGGCACGAGGCGAGCAATGGCACTGGGCGATCAGCCTGAAGGACTCACCTGACACGTTGGTCGGCAACATCAGCCTGTTCGATACCGAAGACGACAACCGTGGCTTTTGGCTCGGCCAGCCATGGCACGGCCAAGGGTTGATGACCGAGGCTTGCGCGGTGGTGACTGACTACTGGTTCGGCGTGCTCGAACGCGCGGTGTTGCGCGCGCCCAAGGCAGCCCCCAACCAGGGCTCGCGGAGGATTTCCGAACGTGGCGGCATGCGCTTGGTCAAGACGGTTGAAGGCCACTTTGTCGAAGGCAGTTTCCCACGGGAAATCTGGGAAATTACCCGCGAAGAATGGCTGAACTCCAAATCCTCCAATCCATGAAGATCCACTCTGTGGCTTGTCGGATCGCCGCACCGCTGCGATGACGGCGGCACAGCCGACAGAGATGCTGTCTGACCCACCGCTTTCGCGGGCAAGCTCCCACAGGGGATTGAGGGTGGCTGGAAAAACGCTGCTAGCAGCGCCATCGCGCCGGGCGCTTTCTTGCCAACAATAGAGCGCCCACATTTTCCCCACCCTATTGTCAGTCCTTGATGAAGCGCACGCCCGGTTTGGCCCGCTCATCCACACTCAACTCGAACACATCCGGCCGCGCATAGTGCCCCACCACGTCATAGTCATAGCGCGCCCGCACCAATTCATCGGTGTCGATCCGCGCCGTCAACAGCCCCGCTTTCCCCACCAGTGGCCCGGCCAGGATGTCGCCCATGGGCCCGACAATCACACTACCGCCGGCAATCAATGGACGGTCTGACGGCCAATTGGCAATGTCGACACCCAGCGCGTCCGGCGAAGCCTGCACCTGGCACGCGCTCACCACAAAGCAGCGGCCTTCATGGGCCACATGGCGCATGCTCACCTGCCACATTTCGCGTTCATCCACGGTGGGTGCACACCAGATGTCCACGCCTTTGGCGTACATGGCCGTGCGCAGCAGCGGCATCATGTTTTCCCAGCACACGGCGCCGCCGATACGCCCCACCGCCGCATCGATCACTGGCAATGTCGAGCCGTCGCCCTTGCCCCAGATCAAACGCTCGGTGCCGGTGGGCATCAACTTGCGGTGCTTGGCCACCAAGCCACCGGTAGGCTCGAAATACAGCACCGTGCAATACAGTGTGTTGCCACTGCGTTCGATCACACCCACTACCAGGCTTGCGCCCGTGCGAGCCGACAAGCCGGCCAAGGCGTCGGTCTCGGCGCCGGGCACATCGATGGCATTGGCAAAGTAGCGAGCAAAGGCTTCGCGGCCTTCCGGCAGGCGGTAGCCCAGTTGAGTGCCGAAGGCTTCACCTTTGGGATAGCCGCCCAGCAGCGCTTCTGGCATGACCACCAGCTGCGCGCCGCTACGGATTATTTCGTCCTCGTAGCCGAGGATTTGCGCCAGAGTCTCGCCCTTGCCGCCCGGCAAGGCACCGATTTGCAAGGCCGCCACAGTAGATACAGGCATTACGATCACTCCAACATCAGGGGGTTGCCCATTCTCCGGCCAGCCAGGATCATGAATAAAGCCCACCTCAGTGCTGAATGATATGAACCAGACAAATATCGCCCAAATTGACCTGAACTTGCTGAAAACCTTTGAAGCGCTGCATGACGAGTCCAGCGCCAGCCGCGCCGCCGTGCGTCTGGGCGTGACGCAGTCGGCCATCAGTGCAGGGTTGCGGCGTTTGCGCGAGGTGTATGGCGACCCTTTGTTCGTACGCACCGGACGTGGACTGGCGCCGACATTGCGCGCCAATCAGTTGAAACCGGTGATCAGCGAGGCACTGGAGCGCTGCCGGCAAAGCCTGGCCATGGTCAACCCGGATAACCAGCAGTATCAGGGCCGTTCCGTGGTGCTGGGGTTGTCGGACGATTTCGAGATTGCCTACGGCCGGCGACTGATGGAAGAGATCGCCCGGCGCGCGCCGAAACTGCGGGTAATTTTCCGTCAGACCCATAGCCAGATCGTCGCCGGCGCCCTGCTCGACCGTACGCTGGACCTGGCGATCACGGCGGGTGGCTTTGCCCACGGCAGGCTTAGCCGGCAGGTGCTGGGAGAAGGTGATTACCGTTGTCTGGTGGATTCAGAGCAGGCCAGCATCAGCCTGGACGAGTTCGTCGCCCGTGAACATGTGCTGGTGTCATCCGGTGGGTTTATCGGGATTACCGACGAAGGGCTGGCTGCACAGGGGTTGAGCCGACAGGTGTGCGCCTCCACCAGCCACTTCGCGGCGCTGCCGTTTCTGCTCAAGGGCAGCCGGGCCGTGGCGACCATCCCGGGGCATGCAGCGCAGGCCATTGCCGACCTGACCGGCCTGCACGTACTGCCCTGCCCGCTGGCATTGCCACGCTACCCGGTGGAGTTGGGCTGGCGCACCCAGGCACAGCTGGATCCGGTGATGCTGAAAGTACGCGAAGCGATTGTGGCGAGCTTTACTTGTTAGCCGCCATCAGCTTGTTGACCTCACTGCGCACCATGTTGGAGAACTCCGGTGGAGACATGCCGTCGAGTTCGGCGCGGACCCACTCGGCCCATTTGCCCTTGCGCTTGGCACGCTCGCCGAACAAGCGCGTCGCTTCGCCCTTGGCCTTGCCCAGGTTGGTTTGCCACAGCTCATAGAGACGGGACTTTTCATCCTCCAGCTCGGCGCGCTCGGCGAGGGTCTTGTTGGCCAGATTGAAGCTCATGTTGAATTACCTGCTGCACAAATGGAGGACATCTTACACTGTAGGTCGAAATTTCCTGATTCGGATTTTGCCCGGAACCACACCCGGGCAAAAAAACTGCAACTTTTGCCGCCGCGCGACACTCCATTGTTCACTGTCACATTCACCTGCAAGGAGACACCCAATGGCTCGCAAATCCGCTGCCCAAGCCGTCGAAGACCAAATCAAGGATCAAGCTTTCAGCGAACTGGCCGCGCTGATCGAGGAATCGGACAAGCTGCTCAAAAGCAGCGCTTCCCTGGTGGGTGAAGAAGGTGAAACCCTGCGCGAGCAGGTCGCCATCAAGCTCAAGCAAGCCCTGGACTCGGTGTCCAACGTGCGCGAGCGCAGCAAGCCGGTGGTGGATGCCACCGAAACCTATATCGGTGGCCATCCGTGGCAGACCGTCGCGATTTCCGCCGGCTTTGGCCTGGTGGTTGGCCTGCTGCTGGGTCGCCGCAACTGATCGACGCCGGCTGCGCCTGAACGGGCGCAGCCGGTTTTACTGTCCGGCCAACGCCCGCAAGCGCGCCAACTCGTCAGCATCCACCTCGATACCCCGCTCGTCAGACTTCACCCGCGTACGGTGACGCCGATCCCCCGGCAAGCGCCGCAACCCTGCAGCATGCATCTGCCGCACCAGTTCCTGGCTGCGCTCGGCGAACGATTGCCCGGCGGTCTTGCTCGGGTCGATCACGATCAGCAATTGACCGGTCCACGGCGTGCGCGCGCCGGGATGGTCGGCCCAGCTGAATTCGAACGAAAAGTTGCCTCCGGTCAACGCCGCCGCCAGCAGCTCGACCATCATCGACAAGGCCGACCCCTTGTGCCCGCCAAAGGGCAGTAATGCGCCACCTTCCAGCACGGCTTTCGGGTCCTGGGTCGGCTGGCCAAGGCTGTCGACGCCCATGCCCGGTGCCAGTCGCTCGCCCTTGCGCGCAGCGATCTGGACATCGCCGTGGGCGATGGCGCTGGTGGCCAGGTCGAACACGATCGGTGGGCCATCGGCACGGGGGGCGGCAAAGGCAATGGGGTTGGTGCCGAACAAGGGACGGTCGGCGCCATGGGGCACCACGCAGGTCATGCTGTTGACCACGCTCAGCGCCACCAGGCCCTCCTCGGCGAAAGGCTCGACGTCAGGCCACAAGGCGGCGAAATGGTGGGAATTGTGGATGGCCAGCAAGGCGATACCGGCGCTGCGGGCCTTTTCCACCAACAACGGGCGCGCCGCTTCCAGGGCCGGCTGGGCGAAGCCATTGCCGGCATCCACGCGCACAAAGCCGGAGGCCACATCGCTGACCACGGGCACGGCCTTGCCATTCACCCAGCCGCTGGCCAGGGTGCTGAGATAACCGGGGATGCGAAAGATACCGTGGCTGTGGGCGCCATCGCGTTCGGCGCTGGCGCAGTTGTGCGCAAGGATCGCGGCCACATCGTCGCGGGTGCCGTGGCGAACGAAGATGGCGTGGAGCAAAGCCACCAGCTCAGCGAAGCCGATAATGGCGCTAGAACTGTCAACTACCGTGGGCTGGGTAGACATCTGAAGCTCCGATTTTATGATTGGAAGGGGCTACGGGCGTGAAATCCAGACCTGTGATTAAACAACGCGGCCAGCGCCTGCTGTCAATGCCGATCACGGCAAATATCTACCGTCCTGGCCCTCACCTGCCGGTCTAGCCTGTGGATCCATTTTCCCCGGCACTGGAGACCGGACATGGCGCGGGTCAATCCCCCCTATTTTTTCGATGAATTCCTCAGGCCGCACAAACGCAACCAGCCCACACCCCGCGAGCGCCTGCTGGGTTTGACACTCAAGGACCTGGACTGGCTGAACACCCTGTATTACGCCACCGACAAGGCTCGGCAGAACCCAACACTGCGCGAGGCGCCCATGAAGGTCGAGAAGCTGACCCTCAGCCAGGCCGGCGGTGTATCGGTGCCAGTGGCTGGGGTGTTCATGATGAGCCCCAGCCCGGATGAAAACAAAGCCGTGCTGTACACCCCCTACGGTGGAATCGAGGTGTTCGACAGCCGTGAGTCACTGCTGAACAGCCTGACAATCGATATCAATAGAAACCCTCAAGTCAATGATTTACTTAAATTTATAGCCATAAGAAAGCGCCGTTCCATTGTTCCCGGCACGGCACTGACCTTGACGCCCGAGACGATTGAGGGCGCGGTCATGGAAGACCAGGAGCAATCGATCCAGGCCAGTCAGCAGCAGAACCTGCGCGACATGCTGGACGCATTGCGCCAGATTCCTTCCCTGCAAGAGATGCTGGATACCCTCCTGGGCATCATGGCACGCGCCGACTTTCCGGGCCTTGATCAACGCGATACGCGCATGGATGTGTACGCCACCGACGCGCTCGATTCGGCCTGGATCGCATCGATGCCATTGAGCCAGGCACTGTTGCAGTTCTACGTAGCGCAAGAATGGCCCACGGGGCAAACCCGCCGTTTTATCAACCCGCGCCACGTTACCACTGATCACAATCAAACCCAGGCGCGCTGGCACCGCCTGGTGGAACAGACCTGCGGCACGTTCTCGGCGCTGCTCGACAGCCTGTTGCAGACCTACTGGAATACCGAAGTCAGCCCACACTTCTCTCGCCTGGCATTTTTTGCCGAAGTGCTCAGCGAGGCCTTTCGTGCCGACCTGCTGCTCAAACGGCAGGCGGGTATCGTGTCGTCGCAGGACAGCCTTCGGCTGCAAGCCCTGATCTCACCCGGCCAGAGCACCGGTACCGCACACAGCAATGCATTGCGCGTTGAAAAAGTTCGCCTCGACGCCCCCTACCAGCCGGCAGTCGAGCTGGCAGGAACCTTGATGATGGGCGGCAGTCCTGCCTACCTGTATACCCACTCGCGGGGCCTTCAGGTGCTCCACGACCTCGACGACCTGCAGGCGACCCTGCTCAGCCTGCTCAAGGCCGACGGTCATCAGGATGAGTGGCTCAACTTTCTGTCCCTGGACGAGCGCGCGGTGTTTCTCGACCTCGATCCGGTGCGGGTCAGCGGAACACCGATCGACGGCGATGTGTTCAAGACGCTGGCAGAAGACATCATGATCAAGCAGTCGAGCAACCTGGAGCATGCGCTGGCGCTGTATCGTCGCAGCGACGGCAACATTGATCCGGGCGCCTTGCTCGACTGTGCCCTGGACGTGCGCAGCCTGCTCGACCCGCGCCTGCGGGCGCTGGACGCAGGCGGGCGCTGGAGTCTCAACCCGGTGTCCCGCCAGGAGGGGCGCCTGGCTACCGTCAAGGCTGAACACGCCAAACGTGCACTGCCTCGTCTGCAGGCCATCGACGCGGCCCTGATGGCCAGTTTCAACAACCCCCCCCACATTGCAGGCGCTGACCGCCCATGCGTTGTGCCGGCAATTTCTCGCCCATCACCAACCTCACCTCAGTGACGGAATGCTGGCGGGGCTGCGCAGCGAAAGCGAACTGGCGCGCCTGGACAATACACTGAGCCTGCGGGCCCACGACATACTCCACACGGTGCTCAACCCCGAAAGCCTCGTCCGGCTGACGCGCCACGGCTTGAACGGCTTTTTGCCGGACGCTTTTGGCTTGACGCTGAAGGTGGGCGCCGCCCCTTCCCTGTTGGCCCTGGCCAATTGTTTTGTCCTGACCGAGCGCGGCGGTGTTGACCCCAGGCAGTCGGGACAGGCCCTGCTATGGACACCGGGGCGGGGTCATGAAGCCTTTGCCTCGCTTGACCACCTGCGCGAGACATTGAGCCAACGCCTGAAACATCCCGACCAGCGTCAATACTTGCTGGAAAACCTGCCTGCCAGCCAGTGCGTGCCGCACCAACCTTATGAGCCGGGTCCACTGCAGCGCATCGATGAAAATCTGCTGCACAACCGCCTGCGCAGCTACGCCGACACGGTACACGACGGCATCGCTCATCGGCTGGGCATGGGCCTGAGCGCAGGGGCGCTACAGGGCAGCCTGAACGATATTCTGCGGCATGCGCCCCCCACCAACCTCACGCGCGCCATGGCACTGGCGCAGTCCATCATTCATCGACAGGCCCTGCCCGCCTGGTTGGGCATGGCCGCGCCCGATGAACAACTGCTGCACGCTCAGTTGCTGGAGCAACAACGCCTCAGTGCTGTCGGAGGGCAGGATTATCTGCATGGCATCGTCCCGTTGCGCGAGCATGTCAATCACACCCTGACAGCACTGCTCAACGCCCGGTTTCCGGAACAGGAGAACAATCCCGACCATGTGCTGATCCCCACGCGGCTGGGGCTGGAGGGCACCGCTCAGACACTGACCGATTTCGCCATGGGCCACTTGCCGAACCTGACGGCCGACCACATTCGCCCGCGCTCCCGTAGCGCTGCGCCATTGCCGACGGGGCTGGACGGGCACGCCGTGATGCAACTGGTGCAACAGTTGGGCCTCAAGTCGTTCTACCAGAAATGGCTCGACACTCACCTGGACACCCAGGCGGTTGAGCGGCGTCAACGATGCACGCTGTTCTGTCGGCAACTGCCGTGGCAAGTGTTGCGACACGCCCATGAAGAGCACTTGGAGGAGCGATTGTCCGACGCCGCCTGGGGATTCGTCCGGCAGATCTTCGATATGCCCGACGCCGTCGCACGCGATGCCATCAACGGTGTCACCGCCCTCATTCGCCCACTGGAGTTGATCGCCACCGCAGGGGCTGCCGTGGTGCGCGCGACCGGTCTCTACCTGATCGGCCCCCGCCCCGGCGAACCTGGCCCGCAGGTGCTGTACACCCCCTATCGCGCCAGGCGGGTATTACAGGAGTACACCGATGAAGCAGACCTGCTGCGCGAACTCAACAGCCCCGGTGAGTTGCAGGACTGGATCGCGCTGAACCTTGACGCCGCGCATCAGGCGACTTACCGCAATCTCTGGCGGGAGGCGCTGCACGGTTCGGTGCCGGACATTCGCTTGGGCAGCCATCCGATCGCCGGCAGTGCGCTGTTGCGTCTGTTCGACGACAACACCATGCTGCTGAAGCGAATGTTCGAGAACCAATTCGAACCGCTGGGCCGGCGGCAATGGGAGGCGGTGGTACGCCTACTGGAGAAAGGCGCTCCCGGCGCTGTGTCATTCATGGCCGGCAAACTCGAAATTCCAAATGTACTCTGGCGTAGCTACTCACTGTTCAAGGACGCCGCCGAACACTTGCAACAACGGCGCTGGAACGAAGGTTTGCGCGCGTTTATCCGGGGCGTGGCGCAGATGGCCGCGCTGCGCAAGGAGGCCGATTACTTTTTGCCTGACACCGACGCCGCCCCAGCGCCCACAACCATCAGTGACTGGCTGAAGGCGCCGCCACCCACCGCCGCGCACTGGGGCGACATTGCCTTGACCGCGCCTCTGCGTACACGCCTGCAGCGATTCGAGACCCACAGCGTCGCCCTGAATACCCTGACAAAAAGCCTGTCGACCCATGTTTATACCGACAACTCGACCCGACAGGCCTATGTACCGGTGGCGGGCAAGGTCTACCCGGTCAAACGTGGCGGCACGCGCTGGTGCATACACGACGGCGAACAGCAGGGCCCTTGCGTGCAACACAACGCCGAGGGCAAATGGGTGCTCGATCTCGACAGGCTCGACCCGCGCTTCGGCAAGACCCTGTCACGCTACGCGGACCGGGTGAATACCCGCATTGCACAGCGCCAGACCATCAATATCGAAGCCCATGGGATGCGCGAAATTGCGGCGCTGTCCAGCTGGAAAGCCCGCTGCATCAATGAAGCGCTGAACGTCGCGACCTACTACGCGGTGACCAGCAAGCGCAACCTGGTTCACTACGCTGGCGAGCGGGATCCTGCCAGCCGTCTGGGGCGCTTTTTCAGCGAACTGTTCGGCGTGCATCGAGTGACGCCAGCACAATTGATCCGCATCGAAACCAGCCTCGATGCCGTGCTCAATGCGCTGGTGGATCCGACGCTGACGCGACCGGACTCGATGCGTTTCGTGACCGGCACCAGCCGCTGGTCTCCGGAAGACACCTACGCGTTCACCCTTCCGGACGACGCCGAACACAAGATCTATCTGGTGGACCGCTTTTTCGACCCCAGGATGGATATCTACCAGAACCGGTTGACCGTCCCCTTCGACATCTCTGCGCATGCCCGCGCGGCCACGTTGATTCACGAATTGACGCACGTGACGTCTCAAACCGAGGACATCGCGTACCTGGACAGCATGCGCCCATTCCATGACCTGATTAACACCAACGTGCTGGGTGCCGCCGTGCTTCGCACCGACCTGCGGGTATTGCGCAGTACCGCGCTGTCCACCCTGACGCCCGTCGATATGCTGTTCAAGAGCTGGGACGCCTACGCCGAGACGTGGGAAGACCTGGGCAGCCATTCACTGACCCGATCAGCGCGCAACACTGTTCTCAAGCTCGCGGGTGCCAAGACCCTGGATGAGGCCAGACACGTGTTCATGAGTGACGAAGACAAGCGCATCGACATCATTCTGGCCAATGCCGACTCGATAGCCTACTTGATCACGCAGTTGGGACGGGAACTGGAGGCAGGGGCCTGAAGCGGCCCCTGGCGAGGGGGATCAGTCTTTTTGATCACGCAGGATATTGCCGGAGGTGCCGTCGATGCGTGCTTCATACACGGTGCCATCGGACTTACGCCCTTTGACTTCCCAATAGCCGTCGTTATCGGCTTCAGCCTGGTAGACCTCGATGTAGCCAGCCTTGGTCTTGGCCACTTCGATAGCCTTTTCGATGGTGATCCAACCCGCTCCGGGCTTGTCTGCCAGGGCTGCGCCAGCGCTCAGCAAGGCGGAGGTTGCACACAGGGCGATTAAGGTTTGCTTCAACATACTCGTACTCCTTGGGGGATGACTGACAAATGTCCTGAATTTTTTAGGTGCTTTCAAACGAGAATAAGTTCCAATTGATGTGCAATCGCCATGACGGCTGTTCTCGCCGTCGGCCTGTGGAGGTTAGAATGCGGGAAATCAGGATGAGTCAATGAGCGAAAAGTCCCTTTCCGAAGCCGAATACGACGCTATCACCGACGCCGCCGCGCATTGGTGCATGCGTCTGCATGCAAACGATTGCACGACGGCGGAACGTCAGGCCTTTGAGCAATGGCACGATGCCCATCCCCTGCATGCGTTTGAATACGCGGCCATGCTGGAAATCTGGGACGTCGCCGATCATCTGCCCCGCAGCGCACCTGCACCGATGGTGATGCCCCTCAAGCCGCGCCGCCGCTTGCGTACCTATGCAGCGGCGGCTGCGATTTGCCTGGCAGTACTGCCATTGGCGGCATTTACCGGTTGGGAAGCCGGTTGGCTGCCGAGCGCCTATCAACGTTTCGACGCCTCGAACGGTCTGCGCCAGATCACCCTGGGCGATGGCAGCCAAGTGGAACTCAACGTCGGCACCGAGTTGGTCTACAGCAATTACAAGGACCAGCGCCGTGTCACGCTGAACAAGGGCGAGGCGTTTTTCAAGGTCAGTCATGACAGCACGCACCCGTTCATCGTGCACGCCGGCGAGGGGCAGGTGCGTGTCACCGGCACCCAGTTCAACGTGTGGAAGTACGAAGACCAGGTTCGGGTGATGCTGCTTGAAGGCTCGGTGCAGATTTCCAGCAGCCCGTTGCACGCCGGTGTCCCCCTGACACCCGGCATGCAGGCCAGCTATCAACACGGGGACGCCAGCCCCCGTGTCGCTGCGATCAACCCCAATGACTCCGCCCTGGCCTGGCGCCAGGGCAAGCTGATTCTCGACAACCTGGCCTTGGCCGATGCGTTGCCGCTGATCAATCGCTACCTGAACAAGCCGGTAATGCTGGCCGATGCCAGTACCGGCGCGATTCGTATCGGCGGCATCTACAACATCAATGAGGTCAACAACCTCGTCCCGTCCCTGCCCAAGGTTCTGCCGGTCTACCTGACCCAGAACCAGGACGGCAACCCCGTCCTCAACGCCATCCCGCGTAAAGCCCCCAAAGGCTGAGCCCTTGTCGTCAGGCCCAGGCGTATACGCGCCTGAAGTGTCCATTTTTTTTACAGCGCCCTGCCCTGAACCGCCCATGGTGTACGGATTCATGCTTTTGTCATGGGCAGTGTTACAGCGTTGATACAGGCAGGTGAAGCGGTTGCGCAGTGGCTGCGCAGACAGGCGTTCGAAGGGCGCTGTCTCACGGCTGATACAGCCTCGTGATCATTTTGCCGCGAACTTTTCGCAACGCTTTGATTAATCAGGACAAATAAAAAGCGGCACGGCTTCTGCTCTATCCCTGACAGCGCTGTTTAGGGTCAGCGCGAAGAATAAGGAAGGCCGCCGTGATGACACTCACTCAAGGTTCGATGAACGTACTGCTGGCCAGCTGTGTACTCAGCGCCAGCATCAGTCTTCCGACCCTGGCGGGTGACGGCGTGATCGTGACAGGCCGCGATGTACAGGCCCACATGTATGGCCGCGCCGCCTTCGGCCCGGACCCGTATCCCCAGACCGCCAATGTGAACCCCAGCCGTGAAGTCCTCGGCGCCCTGTCGGGCGAGCTGAGTGACCGTGACTTCGGCAGCGTCAACAGCGGTTTGAGCATGACTCGCGCACTCCAGCCCACCGGCAACCTTTCCACCTTGAGCGCCACGCAAAACAGCATGTCCACGCTGGGCGCCGGCGCAGCCGCCAGCCGCTCGGGTGGCAGCGGCAGCATGGGCGGACAGATCAGCGATTCGATCCAGCGTGGCCTGGCGCCCCTGAACAACATCGGCGGCATGCTGGGAGGCAAACAATGAACCGTTCCCTGCTCCTGCTGGCCCTGCTGACCAGCGCCTCGGTGATGGCGGACAACACCGCCGTGATCAACAACAGCGGCAAGGCCTACCAGGGCAACGTGATGATCAACCAGGCGGCGGGCAATCAGCAGCAAACCACCAACAATCGCGCCGTCGCGCTCGGTGGCCAGGCCACCACCCGCACCATCCAGAGGATGGACGGCACCGTCGACCCTTCCCTGAACGCCAAGGCGGCGATCGAGGGCACCTCTTTTACCAATGGCAACGGCATGTTGGGCGTCAACCAGTCAGCCGGGGCCAATAACCAATTAGTCAATGCGGTGCGGATCAGCGTCAATCCTGGCCCGCAAAGCGTTGATGACAGCGTCCTGTTGCAACAGAACACGACGACGCTGGCAACCGACTCAGGGCTCACCCCCACCACTGGCAGCCGCCAGGTCGTGACAAGCGACCAGGCCTTCACCGGCAGCCGAGGAGTGATACAGGTGAACCAGAGTGCCGGGGTGGGGAACCGAGTGGCTAACACCCTGGGCATCACTATCAAGTAAGCGCTTGGTAGCACTAGCTAGACCGTACCAACACTTAACCAACTAATTAGAAGCAAGGAGAAACACCATGAAACCTCAAATGGCTCTGAAACCAATGGTTTTCGCTCTGGCCGCACTCATGGCTGCTGCTGCTCAAGCAGGTGGTGGCTGGCATCCTGCGCCTCAACCTACCGGCGTGGTTGCCTCAGTGGTTACGGATGTGCAAAACAGCATCGGCAACAAGTATGACGACACCAAAACCGAAAACAACGCTTCTGCCGATGGCTCGGTGACTTTCAACAGCGGTAATACCGGGGTCAACGTTCAAGCCGGCAGTGGCAACCAGGCCGACAACTCGGGCGCGATCTCCAGTGCCAAGGGCGACTTTGCCACCGTGTTCGCCGTGGTCGATGTGAACCAGAACAGCGGCCTGAACAACTTCGTCAGCAAAGGCATCCAGAACAACGCCTCGCTGGATAATTCCGCTAACCATAACTCGGGCAACCTGGGCTACAACGGCCAGGCCGGTCAGGGCAACCAGGGCAAAAACAACCTGGCGATCACCACAGCAGATGGCAAAAACATCGCCGCGGCCGCCAACACCGAGCAAAACTCGCTCGCCAACAACTACCTCAACACTGCGGCCACCAGCCACGGCTATGGCCATGGCAGCAAGCCTCAATACGTGTCGAATAACGCCAGTCTCGACAACTCGGTCAACAACAACGCCGGCAACGTGGGTGTGAACCTGCAATCCGGTTCTGGCAACCAGGCCAGCAACAGCCTCTCTGTAGGCCAAGGCTGCAGCGTCTGCTCCAGCGGCGTGCGCTTCTGATGCAACGAGGGCCTTGGCAACAAGGCCCTTTTTAATTCCAGTGTCCATCAGGTCATACGATCATGCGCCTCGCGACCCTCACCCTCTTGATGTTGCTCACCGGCCCGACCTGGGCAGGCACCATGGCGATCTCCGCCATGCCTGGCGGTGCAGTCATCTACAAGAAGGTCGAGAGTATCCGGGAACGCCGGTTCGCCAACCTGGTGGAACAGAAAACCGATTTCAGCTGCGGTGCTGCGGCACTCGCCACCATCCTGCGCCAGGGCTACTGGCTGGACGTCGACGAAGACCACGTCATCAAAGGCATGCTGGTCAATGCAGACCAGGACCTGGTTCGCACCCAGGGTTTTTCCATGCTGGACATGAAGCGCTACCTCGAAAGCATTGGCATGCGTGCCCGGGGCTACAAGATCGGGCCGGAAACCCTGGTGACCGTGAAGATCCCTGTGGTGGTGCTGCTGGAAATTCGTGGCTACAAGCACTTCGTGGTGTTGCAGCGCGCGGACAAGGACTGGGTCTATATCGGCGACCCGGTGCTGGGCCACAAGCGCTACGCACTCGATGACTTCGTCAAGGGCTGGAATGGCATCGTCTTCGCCGTACTGGGTGAAGGCTATGACAAGGCCAACGCCCTGCTCGACCCGCCGATGCCGCTGACCGCCAAGAACCAGTTGAATGAGTTCAGGCCCGTAGGCGATGCCGAGCTGATGGATTTCGGTTTCATCCAGAGCGACTTCTTCTAAAAGAAGCGCAATAAGGGGCAGGACGCTCCAGGAGCTGAAGATGAACACTTCCCGTTGGCTGACGGTCTTGTGTCTGGCAGCCTCAATGCCCGCTTATGCTTCATCGGGGTTCAAGCCGATCGAGCTCAAGGATTCGGAAATGGCCGAACTGCGCGGCCGCTACGTAATGCCGGGGCGAATCATCAGCTTCGGTATCGTCATGAGCAGCACCTGGACCAACGCCGTGGGTGACACCATCACCGGCACGGCCAGCATGCAGGTCGACAAGACCACCATCACTCCGCAGTTCTACGTCCAGACCTATGGTTCCTCCGGCACCGGCAATGGCCAGCAGCCAACGGGCACCGGCACCGTCGTCGGTGGCGCCGGCCTGGGCAGCGGCCAGGGCGTGACCCAGAGCGTCCGCGCGGCGGGCGATGGCAACACCGCCAACAACAATGTGGGCATCACCGTCACTGAAAACGGTTTTGCCCCGTCCAATATCGCGCAATCCGGCCAGGTGCTGGTGGCGGGCGGCGTGGTCACCGGCACCAGCGCTGCCGGCGACATTGCGGTTTCCGCCAAGAACGGCGGCCTGCAGATGGCCATTCAGGCCAAGAACAATCAGGGCAACAGCCTTCAACAGATCGGGGGCGGCAACGTCTTGCAGGGGACGGTACTGACCGGCAATACCAACTTCGTCAATAACATCACCCAATTGAATGTCGTGATGGGCAATAACGGACTGAACAACCCGGCGTTGAACTGCAACCTGGATCAACTCAAAGGCCTACGCACTCTCGGTTATTGAACTACGCTGACCCTCGACACTTAAGCATTAGAAAAGGACGGCTTATTTCATGCATCGATCGTTATCGCTACGTGCGGTGGTCTGTTTAAGTACGCTCTTGCCCGCATCCGTTCTGTATGCCGCGCCAGATGCCGATATCGAGACCCTCAAACAGGAACTTCTGGAACTCAAGCAGCGGTACGAAGTGCAACAGAAAGCCCTGGCGGTGCTGGAACAACGGGTGCGCCAGGTAGAGGATCAGCCGGCCACTCCGGCGCCCAAGCGCCTGGCCAAGTCCCCGGCTGACTTTCAGCGAGCCAGCGGCGCGACGGTCGCCGGTACCGGCGCCGCAGCGGCATCGGGCGGTGCAGGTGGCGGCAGTTCCTATGGCCAGGCCCTCAAGGACGATTCGGCGCCCGCGCAAAGCGTCAGCAACCTCTACAACGAGGCCAGCGGCTTTTTCGGCAATGGCAAGTTCAGCTTTGAAACCGGCATCACCTATGCGCGTTACGACGCTCGCCAGCTCACGCTCAACGGTTTTCTGGCACTGGACTCGATCTTCCTCGGAAACATCAACCTGGACCGGATCAAGGCCGACAACTGGACCCTGGACCTGACCGGGCGCTACAACGTCGACAACCGCTGGCAGTTCGACGTGAACGTGCCAGTGGTGTACCGCGAATCCACCTACCAGTCCGGTGGCGCCGGCAACAACGCCAACGCCACCTCGGAAGAATCGGTCAGCCGCGACCCGACCATCGGCGACGTCAACTTCGGCGTGGCGTACAAGTTCCTGGATGAAACCCCTTCCCTGCCGGATGCGGTGGTGTCCTTGCGCGTCAAGGCGCCTACGGGTAAAGAACCGTTTGGCATCAAGCTTGTGCGTTCCACCGCCAACGATAACCTGTATGTGCCGGAAAACCTGCCGACAGGCAACGGCGTCTGGTCGATCACGCCAGGCATCTCGCTGGTCAAGACGTTCGACCCGGCCGTGCTGTTTGGCTCGCTGTCCTACACCCACAACTTCGAAGAGTCGTTCGACGACATCAGCAGCGACGTCAACCAGAAGGTCGGTGGCAAGGTTCGCCTGGGCGACAGCTTCCAGTTCGGCGTCGGTGTGGCCTTCGCCCTGAACGAAAAGATGAGTATGTCGTTCTCGGTGTCCGACCTGGTGCAGCGCAAGAGCAAGCTCAAACCCGACGGCGGGGACTGGCAGTCGGTGGTGTCCAGCGATGCCAACGCTGGCTACTTCAACGTGGGGATGACGATCGCGGCGTCGGATAACCTGACGATCGTGCCGAACCTGGCGATCGGGATGACGGATGATGCGCCGGACTTTACGTTTAGCCTGAAGTTTCCGTATTACTTCTGACTTGGCGGGACACGGAGCGTCCAGGGAGGCGTTCCCACGCAGAGCATGGGAACGCTCAAGGAAAAGCCCCGCAACGATAAGGGTCGTTGCGGGGCTTTTCGGTTTACCCGCCCTAGCGGATCTGGTGTTTGTGCAGCAACCGGTAGAACGTGGGCCGGGAAACCCCCAGCACGCGGGCCGCGACACTCAGGTTGTCACTGTGCCGGTTGAGCACATCGCATAGCGCCTGGCGTTCGGCGCGGTGCTTGTAATCTTCCAGTGTAGACATCGGGGGCACGATTGCCTGTTCGCCTTGCAAACCCAGATCGACGGCTTCGATCTGTCGCCCTTCGGCCAGCACCAGGCCACGGCGCACGCGGTTCGCCAGCTCACGCACATTACCCGGCCACGGGTGCTGCCCCATGGACACCAGCGCGTCTTCACTGAAACTGCGCGGGCGACGTCCGGTTTCCTGGCTGTAGAAGCGTGAAAAATGGTTGGCCAGCAGGGCCACGTCGCCATGACGGTCGCGCAACGGCGCGGTCACAACCTGCAAGACATTGAGTCGGTAGTACAAGTCTTCACGAAAGCTGCCCTTGGCCACAGCCGCTTCCAGGTCGACGTGGGTGGCGGCCAACACTCGCACATCCACCGGGATGGGTTGGCTGCCACCCACGCGCTCGATCTGTTTTTCCTGGAGGAAACGCAACAGGTTGGCTTGCAGCTCCATCGGCAAATCGCCGATTTCATCCAGAAACAGCGTGCCGCCATGGGCCGCTTCTATGCGCCCGACCTTGCGCTGATGAGCCCCGGTAAACGCGCCTTTTTCGTGGCCGAACAGCTCGGACTGGATCAGGTGTTCGGGGATCGCCCCGCAGTTGATCGCCACGAACGGCTTGGCATGACGTTGGGATTGACGGTGCAGGGTCTTGGCCACCAGCTCCTTGCCAGTACCGCTGTCACCGCGGATCAGCACCGGAGATTCAGTGGGCGCCAACTTGGACAGCAATTTGCGCAGTTCACGGATCGGCCGACTGTCCCCGAGCAATTCATGCTCGGGCTCGTCCACCGCCACGGGGCCCTTGCCGCGCAGCCGCGCCATGCCGAAGGCACGGCCCAGGGTGACCTGAACCCGGGCCACATCGAAAGGCAAGGTATGGAAGTCAAAGAACCACTCGCAGACGAAATCCCCGACGTTCTGCAAGCGCAAAACGTCCTGGGTGAGTACGGCGATCCACTCGGTGCCACTGCGGCCAATCAGCTCCTTGACTGCTTCGGGGCGCTCCAGATGGTAAGGCTGCAGGCGCAGCAAACCCACGTCACAGGAACGATCACCGACCGACTCCAGGGCACAGCTGTCCACTTCCCACCCCGCCGCCCGTAAACCCGGCAATAACCCATGGCAGTCGGCGCACGGGTCGACCACAAGCAAACGGCGCTGAACGGGTGTGACAACCATGACTAATCCTTGGCGTCAAAATTGTTAAAGTTATTAAGAAACAAAGGTTTGTAACGCCTGATGCTAACCCTAGCAAGGTATTGACGCTTCTCTTGTACCGTTTCGCTATAAGTGTTGGCAAAAAGCCATTTAGCGCTGTATCAGCCGATAAAAAGTTGGCGCGCGCCGAAACTTTCATTCAGCTTTCAAAACAGCCGCTTACATGACTTTGATCAGGGAAAGTTAAAATTTATCGCTCTAACATGTGACCCGTACCCCCGCATCGCGCATCAGTACAAGTAACCCGCCGCACGGTCAGCCCAACCGCCGGCACTCACTTGAATGGGCAATGAGAGAGAAGACCCACATGAACGCCCCGCTCCGCATCAACGAAGCTCTTTTGATCGCAGACCGTGCTTTCCAGCCCTTTCAGTGCGTGGCCTGGCACGATGGACATGGCGCCCTGAGCCTGAGCGTCATCGACCGCACCAACAACCGCATCGGCAGTCAACAACTGCCTTCGAGCGCCTATACCGACCCGGCCCAATTGGAAGACTTGCTGTTGCAGGCCCGCGCCGAGCTCGATAAAGATGGCTACCGGCTGCAATCCTGGGCAATGCCCAAGTAAGCCTGTACAGCAACTTGCGCTCGGAGGGTTCACTGAGCGCAAGTTGCCGCGTTAGAGCAACTATCGTTATTGCGTGGCGAGAATAAACCGCTCGATGGCTTCCGCCGCACCGTCCTCGATATTGCTGCCGGTGACCACATTGGCCTGACGTTTGACGGCTTCTTCCGCCTGCCCCATGGCGATCGACAAGCCGGCGACATGAAACATCGCCGGATCATTGCCACCATCGCCAATCGCCACTGTCTGCTCGAGCGGTACCCCCAGGTGCGCAGCCAGGGTTTTCAAAGCCTCGCCCTTGTTGGCCAGCATGGCCGTCACATCCAGGTACACCGGCTGCGAGCGCGAGACTTGCGCCAACCCTTGCACCTTCGGCTGTAACCGAGCTTCCAGCTCAACCAGCAGCTGAGTGTTGTTACTCGCAGCGACGATCTTGTCGACCCGGTCCAGGTACGGCTCGAAACTTTCGACCACTCGCGGTCCGTAGCCCAGGCCATCGGCCTCGCGCGCCACCATGGGCCCGGGCGGATCGCGGCGCAGCCACTCCCCGTCCGCGAACAACCAGACCTCGACGTCCGTTTCCGGTGAAAACAGCGCCAGGGTCACCAGCGCCGCTTCTGCCGGCAGATAGTGCGCCACCAGCACACTGCCATCCGGGTTGATCAGCGTGCCGCCATTGAAGCCTGCCACCGGAATATCGATGCCGAACGCTTCCACCATCTGCAACATGGCCCTCGGCGGCCTGCCACTGGCCAGGCTGAAAAACACCCCGGCGTCGCGCAGCGCGCGCACCGTGTCGATGGTGCGCTGGCTGGGCAGGTGATCGGGACGCAGCAGAGTGCCATCCATGTCACTCAACACAAAACGGATGGGATGAATCGCTGCATCACTCATCCGAGGCTGTGCCAGGTGCGGCCGTCACGGGCCAGCAGCGTGTCAGCCGCCGCCGGGCCGTCCTCACCTGCCTTGTAGGTCTGGATTCCGCCATCCTCCTTCCATGCATCGAGAAAGGGTTGCACCGCCCGCCAACCGTTTTCGATGTTGTCGGCGCGCTGGAACAAGGTCTGGTCACCGGTCATGCAGTCGTAGATCAGGGTTTCGTACCCTGTCGACGGCTGCATCTCGAAGAAGTCCTTATAGGCGAAACCCAACTCGATATTGGCCATTTCCAGGGTCGGCCCAGGCTTCTTCGCCAGCAGATCGAACCACATGCCCTCATTGGGCTGGATCTGGATTTTCAGGTAGGTGGGCTTGAGCTCATCGACATCGGTGTCGCGGAATTGCGCATAGGGCGCCGGCTTGAAGCAGATGACGATCTCGGTGTCGCGGATGCTCATGCGCTTGCCGGTGCGCAGGTAGAAAGGCACGCCCACCCAACGCCAGTTATCGATCATCACCTTGAGCGCCACGAAGGTTTCGGTGCTGCTGTCCGGCGCCACGTTGGCCTCTTCGCGATACCCCGGGAGCTGTTTGCCGCCGATTTCACCGGCGGTGTACTGGCCGCGCACCGAATTGGCCCGCGCCTCTTCCAGCGACCAAGGACGGATCGCGCCGATCACCTTGGCCTTTTCGCCCCGCACGGCATCCGCGCCAAACGCCGCCGGCGGCTCCATGGCGACCATCGCCAGCAACTGGAACAGGTGATTGGGCACCATATCCCGCAAGGTGCCGGTCTTTTCGAAGAAATTGCCTCGGGTTTCCACACCGACGGTTTCGGCCGCGGTGATCTGCACGTGGTCGATGTAGTGGTTGTTCCAGAACGCTTCGAACAGCACGTTGGAGAAACGGCTGATCAGAATGTTCTGGACCGTTTCCTTGCCCAGATAGTGGTCGATTCGATAGATCTGCTTCTCGCTCATCACCTTGAGCAAGCTGGCGTTCAGTGCTTCGGCGGTGGCCAGGTCGGAGCCGAAGGGCTTTTCGATAACCACGCGACGGAAACCCTCTGCGGTCTCCGCCAACAGGCCGGCGCTGCCCAGGCGCTGAACTACGTCGCTGAAGAAGCGCGGTGCGGTGGCCAGGTAGAACACGGCGTTGTCGGTGCCACTGTCGGCGATTTTCTTGCCGATGTCGGCGTAGGTGCTGTCGTCGAGGAAGTCGCCCTCGACGTAGCTGATGCCTTTGGCCAGCTGGGCCCATAGCTGCGGGTCCAGTGCGTTATCCGCGTTGCCGCGAACCTTGCTCGCGGCTTCGGTGCGAATGAAGTCTTCGAGTTTCTTGGCAAAATCGGCATCGCTGATGGCGTTGTGATCGACCCCTACAATGCGCAGGCCGTCGCCCAGCAGCCCGTCACGGCTAAGGTTATACAGCGCCGGCATCAGCAGACGCTTGACCAGGTCGCCATGGGCGCCAAACAGAAACAACGTGGTAGGTGGGGCAGGTTCGGCCTTGGGTTTCTTGCCGTGGGTCGTCATTTTTTGGGCGTCTCCACGTGACCACCAAAGCCGAAGCGCATGGCAGAAAGCATTTTGTCGCCGTAGGTGCTCTGTTGGCGCGAACGGAAGCGGGCGAACAACGACGTGGACAGCACCGGTACCGGAACGGCTTGCTCCATGGCGGCCTCGATGGTCCAGCGACCTTCGCCACTGTCGGCGACGGAACCGGAGTAACCGTCGAGTTTCGGGTCGGTGGCCAGGGCATCGGCGGTCAGGTCCAGCAGCCACGACGACACGACGCTGCCACGGCGCCAGACTTCGGCGATGTCGGCGACATTCAGGTCAAAGCGCTGGTCCTCTGGCAGGTTTTCCGAGTTTTTGGTCTTGAGAATGTCGAAGCCTTCGGCGAACGCCTGCATCATCCCGTATTCGATGCCGTTGTGGATCATCTTCACGAAGTGCCCGGAACCTGCCGGGCCTGCGTGGATGTAGCCGTGCTCGGCGCGGGGATCGGCGCTGGCGGAACGGTCCTTGGTGCGCGGGATGCTGCCCAGGCCCGGGGCCAGGCTCTTGAAGATAGGGTCGAGGCGTTGCACGGTTTCGGTGTCGCCACCGATCATCATGCAGTAACCACGCTCCAGGCCCCAGACACCGCCAGAGGTACCGACGTCGACGTAGTGCAGGCCTTTTTCCGACAGCGTCTTGGCACGACGCACGTCATCCTTATAGTTGCTGTTGCCGCCGTCGATGATTGCGTCACCGTCTTCCAGCAGCGTACTCAGCTCGTTGATGGTGTCTTCGGTGGGCGCGCCCGCCGGCAGCATCACCCAAACGGTGCGCGGCTTTTGCAAACCGGCGACCAGGGACTTGAGGTCGGCGACGCCCGTAGCGCCCTCCTCGCTCAAGCCTTTTACAAAGGCTTCGTTACGGTCATAAACAACGGTGGTGTGCCCATTGAGCATCAGGCGCCGCGCAATGTTACCGCCCATGCGGCCTAGTCCGATAATCCCCAGTTGCATGTGCTGATGCTCCTAACTACTCAAAAAATGTGTGACATAGTTTATAGCGCAATGACGCCAATGAGGGTTAGTCCAGAGCGGATACGTGGAGTTTCATGACAATAAAGTGGCCATCGTTTCACCATTACGGCAGGCAAAGTCACACGACCATCAAAAATAAAAAAGTTCCCTTGATCCAAAAAAGAATTCAGAATTACCTCCGACTGCTGCCGAGAACCTCGACTCAAGCGTTCTGGCACACCGCGACACACCGGCTATTTGCGAGGTAAGCAATGAGCACAGCACAAATGACCCGCCCGCCACAGACCCTCTACGTCACCATCCGCCGTGATGAATTGCGCCAGTTGAAAGACGAGCGCGATCAGTTGCAACAGGAAGTCATGCGTCTACGCTCGCACCTGCAAGGCCAGCTGGACCAGCCGTCCAGTGCGACACCGGCACTCTGCTGAGCCGCGTCATCGTTTTGTAAGATTACCCTTACAAAAATCTCACAAAGTTTTCACACGCCCCTCCCGATACTCCCGGCCCCAACGGCCACCCCGTGCAAGGGTGGCCTCTGTTGCGTGCATCCCTGCGCGCCACTTGGCATTTATCGGGCTGGAGATGGCGATGTTCAAACGCAGCACCACGACTGCGAAAGGCTTTGATTGGTCTGGCCTCGGCTGGCTGTTCCTGTTTTTCTGGTACTTCTCGGGGATTACCCAACTGCTGATCCAACTGACCGGTACTTCCGGCTTCAGTGGTTTCCGTCAGGCCTTCTTCATGAGCGCGCTGTGGTTGGCGCCCATGCTGTTGTTCCCACGCCGCACTCGCCTGCTCGCCGCCTTGATCGGCGTGGTGCTATGGGCGTGTTCCATGGCCAGCCTGGGCTACTTTTTTATCTACCAGCAGGAATTTTCCCAAAGCGTCATCTTCATCATGTTCGAGTCGAACATCGCTGAAGCCGGTGAATACGCCACCCAATACTTTGCCTGGTGGATCGTGCTGGCGTTCATCGCCCACACCGCCGTGGCGATCTTCCTGTGGAGCCGCCTGCGCCCGGTGTACCTGCCTCGCGGTCAATCCTGGCTGGCAGCGGCGGCCATTGTACTGGCCGTGGTGGGCTACCCGCTGGTCAAGCAGATCGCTACCAGCGACAACATGGAGCAGGCCATCGACCGCTTCGAAACCCGCATCGAGCCGGCGGTGCCCTGGCAGATGATTGTGGCGTACCGTCGTTACACCGAGCAGTTGGACAACATGCAAGGCATGCTCACCAGCGCCAGCCAGATCCCGCCCTTGAAGAACCTCAAGGATAGTATGGCCGGCCAGCCCTCGACCCTGGTGCTGGTGATCGGCGAATCCACCAATCGCCAGCGCATGAGCCTCTACGGCTATCCACGCAACACCACGCCGGAACTGGACAAGTTGCGCGACCAATTGGCGGTGTTCGACAACGTCATTACCCCGCGCCCCTACACCATCGAAGCGCTGCAACAGGTGCTGACCTTCGCCGACGAAGAAAACCCCGACCTGTACCTCAAGACACCGTCGATTGTCAGCGTGATGAAACAGGCCGGCTACAAGACCTACTGGATCACCAACCAGCAGACCATGACCAAACGCAACACCATGCTCACCACCTTTTCCGAACAGGCCGACGAGCAGGTATACCTCAACAACAACCGCAACCAGAATGCTCGCCAGTATGACGGCGACGTACTGGAACCGTTCGCCAAGGCCATGGCCGACGGCGCCGAGCGAAAATTCATCGTGGTGCACCTGCTCGGCACACACATGAGCTACCAGTACCGCTATCCGCCGACCTTCGACAAGTTCACCGACCGCCAGGGCGTGCCTGCCGGGGTCAGCGACGCCCAGTTGCCCACCTACAACAGCTATGACAATGCGGTGCTGTACAACGACTTCGTGGTCTCGAGCCTGATAAAGAGCTACGCGAAGGCCGACCCCAATGGCTTCCTGCTGTACCTGTCTGACCATGGCGAGGATGTGTTCGATTCCGCCGGCCACACCACCCTGGGGCGCAACGAAGGCAAGCCGACCGCGCCGATGTACACCATTCCGTTCATGGCCTACGCCTCACCGAAATGGCGTGAAAACCACGACTGGAATTTTGCCGGCGACCTGCAGCGCCCGTATAGCAGCTCGCAGTTGATTCACACCTGGGCTGACCTGGCCGGATTGAGCTTCGATGAACTGGACCGCAGCCGCAGCCTGGTCAGCGACAGTTTCAAGCCGCGCCCGCTGATGATCGGCAATCCTTATGAGCGCCAGCAGAAAGGTTTGATCGATTTCAGCCTGATCAAACCCAAGAAGGTCAACACCACGGAAGTCGCGATTCGCGAAGCGGCACCCGCTGCCGGCAAATAACTCAATCACACTTTCCCCCGCCCCAAAGTTAACGAAATCGTTAACTTTGGGGCTGCCTTGAATTAATTCCCACTTAATAAGCCCCGTTCATAGTTGCCCCATGAATCTGATCAAGGACCGACCGGATACCGATCACTTCTAATGGGAACACTGCCATGAAACTCTCCACCTTGATGCTTGCCAGCCTGATGACCCTGACTTCCGTTGCCGCCTTTGCAGAAGGCAGTTCGGAGCGTTCGAAGGAGTTCTACAACAACTTCACCTTCATGCAGCAGCAACTTCACGGCACTAACGAGCAAACAGCATCTGCAGACGGCAAGAACTTGCAGCCGACCACGGCAGAACAAGCCGGTGCCGAGCAACAACCGAACAGCTGATTCAACGGTAATACCCTGTGCCACTCCGCTCCTGTGGCAAAGGTTAATTTGGCGCCATTTAATGGCGCCTTTTTTTGTTTTTCATACGGACCCTAGAGCGGTTTGCTCCAGAACAACATGCCGCCATACGCGGGATCGAAGGTCGAATCGCCAAAACCGAACTTGCGATAGGCCGACTGCGCCACCGCATTGCCCTCAAGCACCTCCAGGGTGATCTTGCAGCAACCGCGCTGCCGGGCGATTTCCTCGACCTTCTGCAACATCTTCTGACTCAGGCCCAGGCCACGATAAGCGTCCATCACGACCACGTCGTGGACATTGACCAATGGGCGACAGGCGAAGGTCGAAAACCCTTCAAAACAATTGACCAGGCCCGCCGGCACGCCGCCGACAAACGCCAGCACACTGAACGCATGGGGACGTTTGGCCAACTCGCCCGGCAACTGCTCCAACAAGTCGGCCGGCAGGCCGTGCCCTCCACCCATCGGATCCTCTGCATAATGGTTGAGCACCCGGCCAATGGCTTCGGCATGCACGGGGTTGGTGTAGCTGGCTTGCAACACCAGAATGTCTGGGGTGTCCATGTGCGTCCTCAATCACGACTGCAAGGGAATCGGTTCCCTTTGAGGGGCATGATTGTAAGCGTGGACCCGACAACAGATGAAGGAGATTAACCACAAATCACTGCCTGAAAATGCGAAGGATGCGCACTGCAAAACCCGTGCTGGGGCCGTTTCTGGACTCTTTCCTACAGGCTCGAACCAAAGCGGCTCAGTTGCATTTCCTGCAAGCGGCTCAGGGTGCGACGAAAGGGAAACTCCAGGTAACCTTCGGTGTACAAACGTTCGAGCGGCACCTGTGCCTCGATGAATAACGGCACCTTTCGGTCGTAGCACTCGTCCACCAGCGCGATGAACCGCCGCACACTGTCATCATGCACCGACAGCTCCGGCAATTCGCGATCACCCGCCACCACCCGTTCTACGCCATCTTCCGTGCCTCGGGCGATCCGCCCCGGACGTTTTTGCGCGCTCAGGCACGGCACTTCGCCCAGCAGGATCGCCTTGAAGCGGTCACACAACAGCATGAAATCCATCGCCGCCAAAGGCTGCTCGCAAAGATCGGCGTAACGGCACCAGAGCAGCGAGTCGCTGGATTGCACCGTGACCAGTAAGCGATGTCCGACGGCGATCGGGCCACGGGTCACCACCTGCCCTTCAGCCAGTTGCCTGAACAACGTTGCCAGTGCCTCGGGCTGGTTAACCCAGTACCGCTGCACGCCAGCCCCTGGATGCAGGCGATGATCCTCACCGCCATCCACGGCAACCACCTGCATGTGCCGTTTGATCGCGGCAATGCCTGGCAAAAAGCGCTCACGGTTGAAACCATCGGCATATAGCTGATCAGGAGGCTGATTGGACGTGCAAACCATCATCACACCTTCCTCGAACATCACCTGAAACAACCGGCCCAGGATGATCGCATCACCGATGTCATTGACGAACAACTCGTCGAAACACAGCACGCTCACTGCCTGGCTCAGCTCTCGAGCCAGCACCCGCAACGGGTCCTGAACACCGGTGAGCTGGAACGAGCGCTGGTGTACCCAGCCCATGAAATGATGAAAATGCTGACGCCGCGCAGGCACGCGCAGGCTCTGGTAGAACTGATCCATCAACCAGGTCTTGCCCCGCCCTACCGGGCCCCACAGGTAGACACCATGGATCGCCGAACCGCCCTGATGCAACGCCTGGTGACACGCCTGCAAGACGCCCACCGCCTGACGCTGAGCATCGTCGGTCACGAAGCCCTGCTGGGAGATGGCATGTTGATAGGCGGCGAGAGGCGAGTCGAAAGTCATGCCTGCCAGTATGACTTACAGGGAGATATCCAGCCGCGAAATCTTGCCCTGCTCATTCAGGCGAAAGGTATAGCGCAGTTCCAACGGGCTGCCAGGGAAGTTGCCGGACACGATATTGCTGACCAGTACTTTGCCCGTGCGATGCTGCACGTTGAGCACTTCGACACGCGGTTGATAACGGCGCCCGGTGTCCTCCATCCAGCGAGCAATGGCTGCCGCACCGACCTGATGCTGCCCTTCATCGAACACGTTGGCATCCTCGGCAAAGCACTGGGGAATCGCCGAAGTGTCGCCCGCATTGGCCGCCGCGATATAGGCCACGATGGCCGGGGCCAGTTCTGGTTGAGACATGGCACAGCTCCTTTTTTTGATCATTTGTGGCGCCATGCTAAATCAGCGGTGTGTCAGTTTTTGTCAGGAGTGAACGGGCCGGATTCGTTCTGCTCCATCAACTTGCGCCAGTTGCGCAACAGGTCGCTGCGTCGCCCCGGATAGCGCTCGCCCTGGGCGTCGGCCGAAGCCACACGGTCGGTGCGAAAGGTGCGGTAGGCACCGCGCAATTCGCACCAGGCGACGATCACTCGCACCTCATTGAGAAAGCCCAGCGCCAGGGGCCAGATCAGCCGCTGGCTCTGGGTCTGGCTGGCGTCTGCGTAATCGATGTGCAACTTGGCCTGACTGCGAATGGCATCCCGAAACACATTGAGCGGTACGCGGTTTTCCGGGTAGCCGAACCCCGGCGGGCCCGGCAGCACCGTGGGGTTGCGCAGGGCTTCCTGGGCCACGGGGTCGAGCACGTCGGCGATTTTCGCCAGGGCATTGGCAGCGGCGCGGCTCAGCACATCATCCCCGCGCTGGTCGACGTAGCGCAGGCCCAGCACGATGGCCTCGGTCTCTTCGGCGTTGAGCATCAACGGCGGCAGGAACAGCCCGCTGCGCAGCACATAGCCGACACCCGCCTCGCCGAAGATCGGCGCGCCCAACGCGGTCAATTCGGCGATGTCGCGATACAGGGTGCGCTCGGACACCTCCAGCTGCGCCGCCAGTACAGCCGCAGTGACCGGACGTTTCTTGCCGCGCAGAGCCTGGAGCAAGGTCAATAGACGAGTGGTACGCGACACGTGGAAGCCACCTGAACGGAAAAGATGGCGCAGCTTAACAGAGGCCCCTGTCAGGAAATGTCAGCAGTAAAAATGCCCCTTGACGGAATAAATGAGCGCGATCATATTAATTACATGTTGCCAAACATTTAATCGAGTCGATCTGTCAGGAGTCTATGCATGCGCAATAAAGTCTTTGGCCGCCGCAGCGGTCTGCAGGTTTCCGAACTGGCCCTGGGTACCGGTAATTTCGGTACGGGCTGGGGCCATGGCGCCGAACGCGATGAAGCCAAGGCGATGTTCGACGGTTTCCTTGAGGCCGGCGGCAATTTCCTCGATACCGCCAACGGCTATCAGTTCGGCCAGGCCGAAAAGCTCTTGGGGGAATTTATCGCCTCGGAACGCGACAACCTGGTGGTGGCCACCAAATACACCTTGCGCACCCAACCTTCCGATGACGGCACCCTGCGGGTGGGCAACAACCGCAAAAACCTGGTGCGCTCGGTGGAGGAAAGCCTCAAGCGTCTGAATACCGACCGCATTGACCTGCTGTGGACGCACATGAGCGACAACGTCACGCCCATGGAAGAGATTCTGCGCGGCCTCGACGACCTGGTACGCGCCGGCAAGATCCACTACGCAGGCCTCTCCAACTTCCCCGCCTGGCGCATCGCCCGCGCCGATCTGCTGGCCGAAATACGCGGCTTCGCACCCATCATCGGCATCCAGGTGGAGTACAGCCTCGTCGAGCGCAGCGCCGACCGCGAACTGTTGCCGATGGCTGAAGCATTGGGTCTGGGCGCCACACTGTGGTCGCCACTGGGCGGTGGTTTCCTTACCGGTAAATACCGTGAAAGCCAGGGCGACGACCGCGCCAGCAAACTGGGCATACTGGTCCACGCCGAGAAGAGTGCACGTGAAACCGCCGTGCTCGACGCCCTGCTGGCGGTCGCTTCAGAGCTGGACGCCACACCCACCCACGTCGCGATCGCCTGGCTGCGTGAAAAAGCCCGACGCTCCACCACCGCGCTGATTCCGATCCTCGGCTCACGCACCCGCGCTCAGTTGGACGCCACCCTCAGTGCCTTGACCGTGCAATTATCCGCCGAACAAGTCACGCGCCTGGACACCGCCAGCGCTATCCCGCTCGGCGTCCCGCACGGGATCATCACAGAGCGCTTTCCCGTCGGTAAAGGCCCGGACCAACAACGACCGCCGGTAATCTGATCACCTGGGCTACTCCGCTAAGAAAGCCCATTTCATCAGGCGACGATATCACTGCGCTTCACATGCCCCTTGACCAGCACTTCGAAGTCTGGCTTTGCGTTGCCAGTGGTATCGATTTTCAGCGTACTAAAGCGTGTCTTGGCGTCGTAAGTCAGCATTGCCTCACCTGGCCGCCCTGTGAATGCAGCGACATACTTCAATTCAGGCTGGCCGCCAGCGAACCGAACGCTGGATACATCGATTTTGTCCTCGCCGCTGCGAAAATCCATGATGCGATCAGGCGCATCGGGCGTTGAATGGCTTGCGTCAGAAAACAAAAACGTGTCCTTACCCCTACCCCCCCAAAGCGTGTCTTGTCCAGCCCCACCATCGATCACATCGTCACCGGGGCCACCGTTCAGCCTATTGGCAGCCGGGTTACCGAGGATCCAATCATTACCCTCACCGCCGATAACATCCTCGATGACCACGCCCGGCGCAATGGATAAGTTGCCCTTCATCCCCCCAACGTCCGAATACGAACCCGCATTGAGGTTGATTTTCTGATCATCGCGATAACCGCTCAGGTTCAACGTGTCATGCCCGCCGCCATCCCAGATCGACGCCACCAGAGGATCGCCGGCGGATTTGACGGTGTAATAATCCCGGCCAGTATTGGAACCAAAGCCGTAGACGGTGTCACCTTTGCGGGTTTTTCTGTTCGGCCCGTAGAGCTGCTGGGCCGCGACGATATCGTCCATTTGCGGAGCAGACGCATAATACTGTTTTCCCCTTTTACTGAAATCCTGCCCCGTGTAAGTCTCATCCCAATAACTCATGATCGAATGCCCCTGAGTATCCTGGCCATACTCGGCCTCCTTCGTATACCCGTCACTTGGTCCACCATAGTGTCCAGGATGGGATAAGCCGATTTGATGCCCAGACTCATGGGTAAAGGTGTTGCGACCCTTACTGTTCACGCTAGGTGCGCGGTTGGCGTCATAGCCGCCTATTCGAAACCAGGCTTGCTGCTCATGCCCCAGCGGGTCATATACGGTGATAGCCTTTCCATTCGGGGCTTTCACACCCTCGATTTCCTGAAAGTTGCCAAACCGCAAATGTCCGTCGCCCGTCCCGTCATTTTCCTTCTCGGTAAATTTGACATTGGCGACATCTGACCAGGACTGTAGGGACCGTCGCATCTGAGCCTTCTGCTCAGGATTGAACTCACTGAAACCGATGAGCCTCGGCTGACTGAACGTCACACCAGGGAACTTGGCGAACGAATAGGAAAAGGTTGCCTTGCCGTCGCCGTCGCGGTCCGGCCAACGCTCTCTGCCCTTGAGATTTATTTGCTCGGCGGCCTGATCATGGGAGAAAGATGGTTTGCCATTAAGAACTTGACCCGGCACGCGCTCATCACGACGGGCGAACGCCTGCATCCGTTCGAATGCAGTACTGGGTGGAGTTGACGCAGGAGCCGCCTTGGTAATAGCCATATCAATATCCTTCTTTACAATCATTGAAGTGATTGAGGAACATGACATTGGTCTGTGAGGTGAACTGTAGGCGTTGTCGTCCACCTCAGTGGATCGAGCTGAAAAAACGTAGGAAAATCATCGGTATTGATGTAGGAAACAGATCAAAAAAGGCCTGCCATCCAGAGGGCAGGCCTTGGGATAGGCGCTTAAGCCAAGCTCTTGCTTACCACCTCGAACACATCGCTCGACAGTTCGCCGGACGCACGGATGCGCTCCAGCTCAGCTTTCATCAGCGCCTGACGTGCGCTGTCGTATTTGCGCCAGCGGGTCAGCGGCGCCAATTGACGCGAAGCGATCTGCGGGTTGAAGGCATTGAGCTGGATCACCAGGTCCGCCAGGAAGCGATAGCCCGAGCCGTCCGCTGCATGGAAGTTGATCAGGTTCTGCCCGGCAAACGCGCCGATCAGCGCGCGTACCTTGTTCGGGTTCTTGATGTTGAACGCCGAATGTTCCATCAGCGCCTTGACCCGCGCCAGACCGCCCGGCAAGACACTGCCGGCCTGCACGCTGAACCACTGGTCCATGACCAACGGGTTGTCCTTGAAGTTCTCGGCAAACACGGCCAGCGCCTGGGCCTTCTCTGCCTCGAACGGCGAATTCACCAGCACCGCCAGTGCGGTCAGGCGCTCGGTCATGTTGTCACTGGTGTCGAACTGCTCGATGGTCGCCGCCAACACTTCCGGCTTGCCGCTGAGCATCAAGTACGACAACGCGATGTTCTGCAACGCGCGACGGGCGAAATGCTCGGCCGCGGCGACGTACGGCGTCTGCCTGGACAGCTCGCGATTGGCCTGGTATCGCAACCACAGCGCTTCATGCAGATTGTCCGCCAGTTGCTTGCGGGCAAACTCGCGGGCGGCGTGAATGGCGTCCACATCCGCCACCTCACTGATTTCAGTCAGGTACGCTTCGCTTGGCAACGACAGCATTTCCGCGACCATCGCCTGATCCAGGCTATCGTCGCTCAATACCGTGCGCAGCGCGTCGATCAGGCGCTGATCCAGCTTCAGCGGTTGGCCCGCCTGATGCTGCGCGATCAATTCCTGCAACACCTGCACCGACAACTGCTGGCCAGCATCCCAACGGTTGAAGCCGTCGCTGTCGTGCTGCATCAGGAACATCAGTTGGTCGCGGTTGTAGGGGAAGCTCAGTTTCACCGGTGCCGAGAATCCGCGCAGCAACGAAGGCAATGGCTGCTCGGCAATGTCCACGAAGGTGAAGGTCTGCTCGGCTTCAGTCACCGAAATCACACGAGACGCACCACCCGCCGCGGCTTCACCGGCCAGGCGCAGCGCGATACCGGCGCCCTTCCCGTCCAGCAGGCCCAATTCCACCGGGATCACGAACGGCAGTTTTTCCACCTTGTCCGGGGTTTGCGGGCAGCTTTGGCGGAAAGTCAGGCTGTAGGTTTTGGCCGCAGCATCGTAGGACTCGCTGACCACCAGTCGCGGGGTGCCGGCCTGGCTGTACCAACGCTTGAACTGCGTCAGGTCGGCACCGTTGGCGTCCTCCATGGCTTTGACGAAGTCGTCGCAAGTCACGGCCTGGCCATCATGACGCTCGAAATACAGGTCGCTGCCTTTGCGGAAACCGTCGGCACCCAGCAAGGTGTGGATCATGCCGACCACTTCCGAACCCTTTTCGTACACGGTCAGAGTGTAGAAGTTGGAGATCTCGATAAAACTGTCCGGGCGCACGGCGTGAGCCATGGGGCCGGCGTCTTCGGCGAACTGGTGGGTGCGCAGGTACGCCACGTCCTGGATGCGCTTGACCGTGGCCGAGTTCATGTCGGCGGAAAAACCCGAATCACGAAACACGGTGAAACCTTCCTTGAGCGACAACTGGAACCAGTCGCGGCAGGTCACGCGGTTGCCCGACCAGTTGTGGAAGTATTCGTGGGCAACGATCGCCTCGACACGCTGGTGCGCGGCGTCGGTGGCGGTTTCGGCGCGGGCCAGCACGGCGCTGGAGTTGAAGATGTTCAGCCCCTTGTTTTCCATGGCGCCCATGTTGAAGTCATTCACGGCAACGATCATGAATATGTCGAGGTCGTACTCGCGGCCATAGGTTTCTTCGTCCCAGCGCATGGACTTCTTCAGGCTGGTCATGGCGTGCTGGCACTTGTCGATGTTTTCCGGCTCGACGTAGATACGCAGCGCGACTTCACGATCAGTCATGGTGGTGAAGGTATCTTCGACGCACCAAAGGTCACCCGCCACCAGCGCGAACAGGTACGCCGGTTTCTTGAACGGGTCTTCCCAAGTCGCCCAATGACGACCGTCTTCACCCGGCCCGCTGGCAATCGGGTTGCCGTTGGACAACAGGATCGGGTAGCGATGCTGCTCGGCAATCACCGTGGTGGTGAACGTGCTCATCACATCCGGGCGGTCGAGGTAATAAGTGATCTTGCGGAAACCCTCGGCCTCGCACTGGGTGCAGAACATGCTGCCGGATTTGTACAGGCCTTCCAGGGCGGTGTTGGTTTCCGGATGGATTTTTACCGTGGTATCCAGGGTAAAAGTCTCACTCTTGGGATGCACCGTCAGGTGACTGTCGGTCAGTTGATAATCTTCGGCCGTCAGTGCCTGATCGGCCAGATTGACGCTCAACAGCTCAAGTTGCTGACCATCCAGCACCAAGGGTGGCAAGCCCGCGCCACGCTCGAGGTTGCGGCGCATCACCAATTGCGCGTGAACCAGGCTGTGGTCCTCGAACAACTCGAAGGTCAGGTGCGTCTCTTCGATCAGGTAGTCCGGCGCCTGATAGTCCTTCAGGTAAATCATCTTCGGTTGTTCGGTGCGCATGGGTGGCATCCTTCTACTGATGCACGGCGAGCTGGTAGGCCGTGTACTTACGAATATTGATCACGCCGGTATCGAAGATCAGGTATTGGCCCTTGATCCCCAGCAGCGTGCCTTCGGCAATCGGGTTCTTGTCCAGGTTGAAACTGACGATCTTGGCCGGATATTGCTCTACCGGGTAGCGGATTTCGAGCGGTTCGATGTCGGTCACAGGCTGGATGGCCTGTAGGCCGAAGCGCTCCTGCAAGCCCAACAGGCCTTCGGCGCAGGCGGCGAAAAGCTCATCACGCACGTGCTTGAGGTCCACCGACGCAGCGTCCCCCTTGAGCAGCGCGCGCCAGTTGGTCTTGTCGGCCACCTGACTACGAAACAGGTCTTCAACGAAACCCGACTGCTGGCGAGTCGCTACGCGCATGATCGGCAGCGCCTGGCTCGCGCCCTGATCCAGCCAGCGGGTGGGCAGTTGGGTGGCGCGGGTGATGCCGACCTTGATCCCCGACGAATTGGCCAGGTAGACCACGTGATCGGTCATGCAGAACTTCTCGCCCCAGGACGGCTCGCGGCACGTGCCGGCGTCGTAGTGGCAACGCTCCGGGCTCATGATGCACAGGTCGCACTGGGCCAGCTTGGTCATGCAGGGGTAGCAATACCCCTGGCTGAAGCTGGTTTTGGTCTTGCGCCCGCAATGGCTGCAATGGATGGCCCCCAGATATTCGAGGCGCACGTGAGTACCGATCAACGGATTGACCGGCACCTCGGCATCACCCAGGCGAAACGCATATTGAACGGTCGGCTCACCGAGTTGCGCCGACATCTTGCTGACAGCACCGCGACCAATTTCAATCAATGGATCGCATCCGACTTGAACAGGATGTTCGCAATTGGCGCCGACTTGGACGCGCATTCCTGCGGCCCCATGTAGCCGGTGCGCTGGTCTTCCGGCAGATTCTGGATCTCCCAGGCGATCACCGCCTGCAGGGACAGCTCGCGCTGCTCGGCGGTGAGCTTGCGGCCATCGGACCATTTGCCGATTTCCACGGCGAGCTTGAGGCTCTCGTAGATATCCGGCGTGATGTTTTCGATCATTTCAGCAAAAGAGGTCATAAGACGCTTCCTTCTATCAAAGGGCGGCTTTGCGGCGGTTGTACAACCCGCCCAGCAAACCCGTCAGGCAACCGATAAGCAAGCCGCTCAGATGAGCCGCGTTGGCGATTTCGCCGAAACCGATCATGGAGATCAGCCCCGACATGCAGAGCACCAGCCAGATCAGCATCATCGCCAGCACCCCGCGAGGCAGACGATAGGCTGGGTTGGGCGACAATAATTGAAAAATCCAGCAATGCCCGAGCAGGCCGTACAACACGCCGGACAACCCGCCAAACAGGCTCGGGCCGCCGTAGGCGTATTGTGCGTAATTGGAAACCAGGCTGAACAACAGGGTCAGGCCCAGCAGGTTGATACTGCCTTGGCGCACTTCGATGCGCCGGCCCAACTCCCAGTACCACATGCCGTTCATGGCCAGGTGCAGGATGCCGAAGTGGATCAGCATCGGCGTGACCAACCGCCACCACTGCCCTGACGCCAGGCTGTCGGCCAGCGACGTGAACTGGATGTACTCGCCCATCACGCGAAACGGCAGAAAGGTCAGCCAGGCCATGGTTTGCAGGTTTTCACCCAGCAGCGTCAACGCCCCTACGAGGATGCTCGCCAGCAACACCAGCGCCGTGACCGGACCGTGCCGCAGTTGCTGCACAAAACCCGGACGCGTCACCGGCGCCTGTTCGGGAATGTCCAATTGCTGCTCCGGGTCACCGGCAGGAAACCGCTGGTACAACACACGCACGTCGTCGCTGAGGTTTTCCGGCACCCACAACACCTGCTCGCCCGACTCCTCGCTGACGCGATGGGGCACTTGCATGCGTTGCAGCAGTTGGACGAAGCCGCCCAGGTCGACGCTCAGGGGCAGGCGCAATACAGCCACGGCACTCATTGAATGACCTCGGGCCGCTCGACGTCGACCCACACGAATTTATTCGGGTCCAGGCGCGTCTCCTGGTCCAGGCGATACGCCGCCAGCTTGCCGTACAGCACCGCACTGTAGTCCAGGCAGGCCAGGTTCGGACGGATCGGCGCCGGTTTGCCGCTGCGCCAGTAGTGGCCGACGAACAGCAACGGCTCGTCGACACCGTAGCGCAGCAATGTGTTCTTTTCGGTGGACGACAACGGCATGCGCGCCACCGGCTCCGGCAGGGCGTCCGGTTGAAAGACGATATCGCCGTAGGTCTTGGGGTCGTCTTCCCAGAACTTGGTGCGGAAAAACGAACGCGTCAGGCCATCGCCACCCGTCAGCGTCAGGCCATCCGGCAGGCGCATGTCGGTGCCGCGCAGCAGGCGGTCGAACGCATTGCAGGCAAAACTGCCGGGCACCGCGGCCGCTTGAACAAAGTGCGGGTCGATGCAGCCATCGGGAAAAATTGCACGCAGCGGCTCGATCACACCGGCATCCCAGCACGCATGCACCACCCGGAAGCGACCGGCGTCGACGAACAGCGGCATGTCATAGAACCAGCCGAGGAAGTCATGCCAGTCAGCCGGATGCTGCTCGAATTGCGTCAGGGTTTCATGGATCAGGCGCGCATGGCGTGGCGTATGCTCTCGCACGAACTGCCGACCGCTGCCCGGCGGTGCCGGCGTGGTCCAACCCAGTGCATTGAACTCATGGTTGCCCATGATGCACAGCGCCTGACCGGCCTCGACCATGTCATGGACGATATGCAGCGCCTCGCGGATACGTGGGCCCCGGTCGATGATATCGCCGAGGAACACCGCCATCCGCGACGGGTGGCGCCACACGCCGCCCTGCTTGTGGTAACCCAACCGGTCGAGCAAGTGCTCGAGGGTATGAGCGCAACCGTGCACGTCACCAATCAGGTCGTAGCTACGCGCGGGATCGAGCATCAGTCGCCTCCACCCCCCAAGCGGCTGCCCCAGCCCAGCTTGGTGCGGCACACTTCGTAGTAGTTATGGTCCAGCGGATGGATCAGCCGCAGCTTCTGCGCCTTCTTGCTCACGGTGATGGTGTCACCGGGGGCGCAGGTGAAGTGGTTTTGGCCATCGCAGGACACCTGCGGGTAGATCTGCATGTCTTTGGATACCACGATTTTCAGCTCACTGTTGCCGTCGACCACAATGGGTCGGCTGGACAACATATGGGGGTACATCGGCACGATCACAATGGCATCCAGCTTGGGATGCATGATCGGGCCGCCCGCCGACAGCGCGTAGGCGGTTGAGCCGGTCGGCGTGGCGACGATCAGGCCGTCGGCCTTCTGGCTGCACACGAACTGGCCGTCGATGTACAGCTCGAACTCGATCATCCGGGTGGATTTGCCCGGGTGCAGCACCACGTCGTTCAGCGCGTCCCCCTGACCGATGGCTTCGCCGTGGCGGCGCACTTCGGCCTGGAGCAGGAAGCGGTTTTCCACCAGATAGTGGCCATCGAGCACCTTGGCTACTTCGACTTCCAGCTCATCGGGCCGGATGTCCGTAAGGAACCCCAGGCTGCCCCGGTTGATCCCCAGCACCGGCACATTATGCCGCGCCAGCGCACGGGCGGCGCCCAGCAGGCTGCCGTCGCCCCCCACCACAATCACCATGTCGCACACTTCGCCGAGCATCTTGCGCGACGAGGTCTGCAGGCCGTGGCCCGGGAGAATTTCAGCGATGGTGTCTTCGAGGATCACATGCAGGTGGCGCTCGAGCAGGAATTTTTTCAGTCGGCGGACGGTGTCCAGCACCTGGGTACTGCCCAGGCGACCGATGATGCCGATATTGCGAAATTGCTCCATGGGGCTCCTGCGGGATTCGGGGTGTGGCAAAAAGAAGGATTATGGGCGAAAGGCCGCGTCAGGCAAAACCCTTTGTCGCCGTGAAGGCTTGATGACAACGTTTCTCAGCCACCCACACACAGGTTAAACGGCTATGCTCGGACCATGACTGTGTTCCCCGATCTGCACAACCTGCCCCGCCAACTGCGCCACCCCGAGGTGCGCGACCTGGCGTGGGTGATGCTCGCCCCGCCGATGCTCGCGCAGACACCCTGGCCGCAGCGCCATCCGCTGGCCGGCAGCGACTGGGTGCAGGCCCCGGATCGCCTCGAACGCTGGCTGCGCCAGCTCGACCAGGACAGCAGCACCTTGCAGCAGTGGCTAAGCCTTTCACGCACCCGGCGCCTGGGCCTGTATTACGAGCGCCTGTGGCAGTTCGCCGTGCAGCATGCACCGGGCGTGGAATTACTGGCCGCCAACCTGCCGATCCGCCGCGCCGGGCATACCCTTGGCGAACTGGACATGCTGCTGCGTGATCGCGACGGCGTGCACCACCTGGAATTGGCGATCAAACTTTACCTCGGGCCCCAGGATGGCAACGGTCAGGACACGGCGCAATGGCTGGGGCCGGGCTGTCACGACCGGCTGGACCGCAAGCTGGCGCATCTGGCGCAGCATCAACTGCCGATTTCAATGCGGCCGGAAAGCCGTGAGGCGCTGGCTGCCCTGGATATCCAGCAATTCGATGCGCATTTATGGTTGGGCGGCTACCTGCTCTATCCCTGGCCCGGCCGGGCCGAAGCGCCCAGCGGTGCACACTCTCAGCACCTGCGTGGGCGCTGGCTGCATCAGCGTGACTGGCCGGCTTTCGTCGCCGACAGCCCGGCAGGCCGCTGGCAACCGCTGCCCCGGCATGCATGGCTGGCACCGGCGCATTACCCGGCGGATGAAGTCTGGAGCGAGGAGCGCATGCACGGCTGGCTGGCGAATCTGGACCCCATGGCGCCGGCGCAATTGCTGGTGCGGATGGTTCAGGTGGGTGAGGATTGGGAGGAAGCGGAGCGGTTGTTTCTGGTCGCGGACCTTTGGCCGAATGTGCCGGGTGCTGGCTGACGGCTTTTCGGTGTAGTCAGGGACGCCATCGCAGGCAAGCCAGCTCCCACATTTTGACCGCGCCGCCTATCAA
>NZ_JBSVWB010000023.1:0-91762 GCF_054071795.1 Pseudomonas sp. SDO5271_S396 | reverse complement strand
ACAGGATTGTGACTCCTGTTGTCGTGGGTTCGATCCCCATCGTCCACCCCATATTTCAAAAGGCGCCAGATTTAACGGTCTGGCGCCTTTGCTTTAAGAGCTTCAAGCGCGGATGTGGTGGAATTGGTAGACACACTGGATTTAGGTTCCAGCGCCGCGAGGCGTAAGAGTTCGAGTCTCTTCATCCGCACCAAATAAAGCGTTGTTCGGCTGTCATGCGGGCAGGGCTAGACAAAGAAGTGGTTTGGTTTCTTTGTTGATGCAATATGGTGGGCGTAGCTCAGTTGGTAGAGCACAGGATTGTGACTCCTGTTGTCGTGGGTTCGATCCCCATCGTCCACCCCATATTCGAAAGGCGCCAGATTTAACAGTCTGGCGCCTTTTTTGGTTTCAGGGGTTCAAAGGTTCGGCAGCGCCGGTCGTGGGCTGCAACGGCAGGGCGTTTCGTCGTATTTGTGTGTCTCGATGATGCGTGTTGTCTGCTCGTCCCGCTTGAGGGGGGAGCTGTCAGGGAGATGAATGACGACTTCTTCTATATATAGAAGGGGCGGCGCAGAGCCCTGGCGTGATTGGCTGTATTTGTCAGCGGGGCGGGGCGCAGCAGTGCCTTCGCACCGATAACTTGCCGGCTGTTTTCGGGCGTATTTTCAGTAGGGTGACTTCTTGAGTTTGACCCACTAGAATGCATGCCCTTGATTGGGGTCGGAAATGGCCGGCTAACGTCTGTGCAACGAGGAATATCCATGCAAGTTTCTGTTGAAAATACTACTGCTCTCGAGCGCCGCCTGAGCATCACCGTGCCGGCAGAACGTATCGAGACTGCGGTCAACAAGCGTCTGCAGCAGACTGCCCAGAAGGCCAAGATCGCTGGTTTCCGTCCAGGCAAAGTGCCAATGAGCGTGATTCGTCAGCGTTATGAAGCTGATGCGCGTCAGGATGCGGTAGGTGATGTCATTCAAGCTTCCTTCTACGAAGCCGTGGTTGAGCAGAAGCTGAACCCGGCCGGCGCTCCTTCGGTTGAGCCGAAAGTGCTGGAAAAAGGCAAGGACCTGGAATACGTCGCTACTTTCGAGGTGTTCCCTGAGTTCACCGTTGCCGGTTTCGACTCCATCGCCGTTGAGCGCCTGAGCGCTGACGTGGCGGACAGCGACCTGGACAACATGCTGGAAATCCTGCGCAAGCAGAACACCCGTTTCGAAGTGGCCGAGCGTGCTGCCCAGAACGAAGACCAGCTGAATATCGATTTCGTTGGCAAGGTTGACGGCGAAGCGTTCGCTGGCGGCTCCGCCAAGGGCACTCAGCTGGTGCTGGGTTCCAACCGCATGATCCCTGGCTTCGAAGACGGCCTGGTTGGCGCCAAGGCGGGTGAAGAGCGCGTTCTGAACCTGACTTTCCCGGCTGACTACCAGAACCTGGACCTGGCTGGCAAAGCCGCCGAGTTCACCGTGACCGTGAACAGCGTTTCCGAGCCCAAGCTGCCAGAGCTGAACGAAGAGTTCTTCGCTCAATTCGGTATCAAGGAAACCGGCATCGAAGGCTTCCGTACCGAAGTTCGCAAGAACATGGAGCGCGAACTGCGTCAGGCTATCAAATCCAAGGTCAAGAACCAGGTGATGGACGGTCTGCTGGCTGCCAATCCGATCGAAGTGCCCAAGGCCCTGCTGTCCAACGAAGTGGATCGCCTGCGCGTGCAAGCGGTTCAACAGTTCGGTGGCAACATCAAGCCTGACCAACTGCCGGCCGAGCTGTTCGAAGAGCAAGCCAAGCGCCGCGTCGTGCTGGGTCTGATCGTCGGTGAAGTGGTCAAGCAGTTCGAGCTCAAGCCTGACGAAGACCAGGTTCGCAAGATGATCCAGGAAATGGCTTCGGCCTACCAGGAGCCAGAGCAAGTTGTGGCCTGGTACTACAAGAACGACCAGCAATTGAACGAAGTGCGTTCGGTTGTGCTGGAAGAGCAAGTTGTGGATACTGTTCTGCAGAAGGCTAAGGTGACCGACAAAGCGGTCTCTTACGAAGAAGCAGTCAAGCCGGCGGAAGCAGCACAAGCCGACTGATTGTCCAACTCGTTGGAAATACAACCATAAGCCAGCCTCGCGCTGGCTTATGCGTTTTCAAGACATGACTATTTGGGAGTAACTGCAGAGCATGTTCCGTAATTCCTATATTCAGCAGAACTCTGATATCCAGGCCGCTGGCGGTTTGGTCCCGATGGTTGTCGAGCAGTCCGCTCGTGGCGAACGCGCCTACGACATCTACTCGCGCCTGCTCAAGGAGCGAGTGATCTTTCTGGTGGGGCCTGTTGAGGACTACATGGCCAACCTGATTTGTGCGCAACTGCTGTTCCTTGAAGCGGAAAACCCGGACAAGGACATCCATCTCTACATCAACTCGCCGGGCGGTTCGGTCACTGCGGGCATGTCGATCTACGACACCATGCAGTTCATCAAGCCGAACGTCTCGACCACCTGCATTGGCCAGGCCTGCAGCATGGGCGCTTTCCTGCTGACGGCCGGTGCCGAAGGCAAGCGTTTCTGCCTGCCGAACTCGCGCGTGATGATTCACCAGCCATTGGGCGGTTTCCAGGGCCAGGCTTCGGATATCGAAATCCATGCCAAGGAAATCCTGTTCATCCGTGAGCGTCTCAACACGCTGATGGCCAAGCACAGCGGGCGTACCCTTGAAGAAATCGAGCGCGATACCAACCGCGACAACTTCATGAGCGCCGAAGCTGCGCGTGAATACGGGCTGATCGATGCAGTGATCGACAAGCGCCCCGCTTAATATAAGCCGCTCAAAATAGGGCGGGTCGGCACGTCCGACCATTGGCGGGCTTGAAAATGCCCGCATAAGCCTTCATCTTGTGTTGCAAGCCTATCGGATTTGGATCGAAGAATGACTGACACCCGCAACGGCGAGGACAACGGCAAGCTGCTCTATTGCTCCTTCTGTGGCAAAAGCCAGCATGAAGTACGCAAATTGATTGCCGGCCCCTCGGTCTTTATCTGCGACGAGTGCGTCGACCTGTGCAATGACATCATCCGTGAGGAGGTGCAGGAAGCCCAGGCCGAGAGCAGCGCGCATAAATTGCCTTCGCCTAAAGAAATCAGCGGCATCCTTGATCAGTATGTGATTGGTCAAGAGCGTGCAAAGAAGGTTCTGGCGGTAGCGGTGTATAACCACTACAAGCGTTTGAACCAGCGTGACAAGAAAGGTGAGGAAGTAGAGCTCGGCAAGAGCAACATCTTGCTGATCGGTCCTACAGGCTCGGGTAAGACCCTGCTTGCGGAAACCCTCGCTCGCCTGCTGAACGTTCCGTTCACCATCGCCGACGCCACCACCCTCACCGAGGCGGGTTACGTAGGTGAAGATGTCGAGAACATCATTCAGAAATTGCTGCAGAAATGCGATTACGACGTAGAGAAGGCCCAGATGGGTATTGTCTACATCGATGAAATCGACAAGATCTCGCGCAAGTCCGACAACCCGTCGATCACCCGGGACGTTTCCGGTGAAGGCGTGCAGCAGGCCTTGTTGAAACTGATCGAAGGCACGGTTGCTTCCGTACCGCCACAGGGCGGCCGCAAGCACCCGCAGCAGGAATTCCTTCAGGTTGATACGCGCAACATCCTGTTCATCTGTGGTGGTGCATTCTCCGGTCTGGAAAAGGTCATTCAAAACCGTTCCACCCGTGGCGGCATCGGCTTCAGTGCAGAAGTGCGCAGCAAGGAAGAAGGCAAGAAGGTGGGCGAGTCCCTGCGTGAAGTCGAGCCTGACGATCTGGTCAAGTTCGGCCTGATCCCTGAATTCGTCGGTCGTCTGCCGGTGCTGGCCACCCTGGACGAGTTGGACGAGGCGGCGCTGATTCAGATCCTTACCGAGCCGAAGAACGCGCTGACCAAGCAATACGGCAAGCTCTTCGAGATGGAAGGTGTGGACCTCGAGTTCCGTACCGACGCCCTCAAGGCGGTTGCCAAGCGTGCGCTGGAACGCAAGACCGGTGCTCGGGGCCTGCGTTCGATCCTCGAAGGCGTCCTGCTCGATACCATGTACGAAATCCCGTCGCAGACCGATGTGAGTAAAGTGGTCATCGACGAAAGCGTGATCGAAGGCAAGTCCAAGCCACTGTTCATTTACGAAAACAGTGAGCCGACTGCCAAGGCGGCACCCGACGCGTAAGCGTTGTGCCGTTGCGTTGCAAACAAGGGGCCTTTACGGGCCCCTTTGTTTTTGTGGGGATTTTTGCTGTAGGAAGTTTCATGCGTTTAACTGCTGGCAATAAGCTTGTTTTTTTTGCATGCAGCCCCCATCTTGGTTTCATGCTTACTTTTCAACTGTCATAGAGGCGAAATCATGAAGACCACCATCGAATTGCCTCTCCTGCCGTTGCGTGATGTCGTCGTCTATCCGCACATGGTTATCCCGCTGTTCGTGGGGCGCGAGAAGTCTATCGAAGCCCTCGAGGCCGCGATGACGGGCGACAAGCAGATCCTGCTGTTGGCCCAGAGAAATCCTGCTGATGACGACCCGGGTGAAGATGCCCTGTATCGCGTCGGTACCGTTGCTACTGTTCTGCAATTGCTCAAGCTGCCCGATGGCACCGTCAAGGTGCTGGTGGAAGGCGAGCAGCGCGGTGCGGTCGAGCGTTTCATGGAGGTGGATGGCCACCTGCGTGCCGAAGTGGCGCTGATCGACGAAGTCGAAGCCCCTGAACGTGAGTCCGAAGTGTTCGTACGCAGCCTGCTCTCGCAGTTCGAGCAGTATGTGCAGTTGGGCAAGAAAGTCCCGGCTGAAGTCCTGTCTTCCCTCAACAGCATCGATGAGCCCAGCCGCCTGGTGGATACCATGGCTGCGCACATGGCGCTGAAAATCGAGCAGAAGCAAGACATCCTCGAAATCATCGATCTGTCGGCCCGTGTTGAGCATGTGCTGGCATTGCTGGATGCCGAAATCGACCTGCTGCAGGTCGAGAAGCGCATTCGTGGTCGTGTGAAGAAACAAATGGAGCGCAGTCAACGCGAGTACTATTTGAATGAGCAGATGAAGGCCATTCAGAAAGAACTCGGCGACAGCGAAGAAGGCCACAACGAAATCGAGGAGCTGAAAAAGCGCATCGATGCTGCTGGCCTGCCGAAAGATGCCCTGACCAAAGCCACCGCAGAGCTGAACAAGCTCAAGCAGATGTCGCCGATGTCGGCTGAAGCCACCGTGGTGCGTTCCTACATCGACTGGCTGGTGCAGGTGCCGTGGAAGGCCCAGACCAAGGTTCGTCTGGACCTATCCCGCGCCGAAGACATTCTCGATGCCGACCACTACGGCCTGGAGGAGGTGAAGGAGCGCATCCTTGAATACCTCGCCGTGCAAAAGCGTGTGAAGAAAATTCGCGGTCCGGTGTTGTGCCTGGTCGGTCCTCCGGGCGTCGGTAAGACGTCCCTGGCCGAGTCCATCGCCAATGCCACCAACCGCAAGTTCGTGCGCATGGCCCTCGGTGGCGTACGTGACGAGGCTGAAATCCGTGGTCATCGCCGTACTTATATCGGTTCGATGCCTGGAAGATTGATTCAAAAGATGACGAAGGTCGGCGTGCGCAACCCGCTGTTCCTGCTTGATGAAATCGACAAGATGGGCAGTGACATGCGTGGCGATCCGGCGTCGGCTTTGCTGGAAGTGCTCGACCCCGAACAGAACCACAATTTCAACGACCATTACCTGGAAGTCGACTACGACCTGTCCGACGTAATGTTCCTGTGCACCTCCAACTCCATGAACATTCCGCCAGCATTGCTGGACCGGATGGAGGTGATTCGTCTGCCGGGTTACACCGAAGACGAGAAGATCAACATTGCCGTCAAATACCTCGCGCCCAAGCAGATTTCGGCCAATGGCCTGAAAAAGGGCGAGATCGAATTCGAGGTCGAGGCGATCCGCGACATCATCCGTTACTACACCCGCGAGGCCGGTGTACGAGGCCTGGAGCGCCAGATTGCGAAGATCTGCCGCAAGGCGGTCAAGGAGCATGCGCTGGAAAAACGCTTCTCGGTGAAGGTCACTGCCGACTCCCTGGAGCACTTCCTGGGCGTGCGTAAATTCCGTTATGGCCTGGCTGAGCAGCAGGACCAGGTCGGTCAGGTGACCGGTTTGGCGTGGACCCAAGTGGGCGGCGAATTGCTGACCATCGAGGCTGCTGTGATCCCTGGCAAAGGGCAACTGATCAAGACCGGCTCCCTGGGCGATGTGATGGTCGAATCCATCACCGCCGCACAGACCGTGGTGCGCAGCCGTGCGAAGAGCCTGGGCATTCCCCTGGACTTCCACGAGAAGCGCGACACGCACATCCACATGCCGGAAGGGGCGACCCCGAAGGATGGCCCCAGCGCGGGCGTAGGCATGTGCACGGCCCTGGTGTCGGCATTGACTGGCATTCCTGTGCGCGCCGATGTGGCCATGACCGGTGAAATTACCCTGCGTGGTCAGGTATTGGCTATCGGTGGCTTGAAAGAGAAATTGCTGGCAGCTCATCGGGGTGGAATCAAGACGGTGATCATTCCTGAAGAGAATGTTCGCGACTTGAAGGAAATTCCTGACAATATCAAGCAGGATCTTCAGATTAAACCGGTTAAATGGATTGACGAGGTCCTGCAAATTGCGCTGCAATACGCGCCGGAGCCCTTGCCGGATGTGGCTCCGGAGATAGTTGCCAAGGATGAAAAACGCGAGTCTGACTCCAAGGAAAGAATTAGCACGCATTAATGCGATTAAGCCTGGGGGCTTCCTTGACAGCTTTTTAGAGCCCTTGTTATAAAGCGGCTCTTAAGTGTCTGTAGGCCATTCAGCACTGGTTTTTGCTTTCACCAAAAAACTTAGAATCATACTCAATAGATATATAAGGGGACTTAGAGTGAACAAGTCGGAACTGATTGATGCTATCGCCGCATCCGCTGATATCCCGAAAGCTGCTGCTGGCCGTGCGCTGGACGCAGTAATCGAATCCGTCACTGGCGCTCTGAAGGCCGGCGACTCCGTAGTACTGGTTGGCTTCGGTACTTTCTCTGTGACTGACCGCCCAGCTCGTACTGGCCGCAACCCACAGACTGGCGCAGCCCTGAAAATCGCTGCTGCCAAGAAACCAGGTTTCAAAGCCGGTAAAGCCCTGAAAGAAGCTGTTAACTAAGCTTCGATCTAGCCTTTGCCTACCCGGGTCGGACGCAGGTCTGGCCTGGCAGCGGAGCGGCAGCTGACCCACGTATCCATCGGGTCGCCACGCCGGGGGTGTGGGTTCAACCCCCCGTCCGCTCCGCCAGTTACGAGAAGGCGCATCCTCGGATGCGCCTTTCTTCTATCCGGACTCTACCCACGCTCCACGGTTGCCTAATTCTTGAAGTTCAACCGTTTCTGGGGGACGCATGCTGCAGAATATCAGGGACAATTCACAAGGCTGGATTGCCAAGACCATTATCGGGATCATCGTCGCATTGATGGCGTTCACCGGTATCGAGGCCATTTTCCAGGCCTCGACCAACAACAAGCAGGACGTGGCCAAGATCAACGGTGAGGAAATCACCCAGACCGAATTGAGCCAGGCCGTCGACATGCAACGCCGCCAGCTGATGCAACAGCTGGGCAAGGATTTCGACGCCTCCCTGCTGGACGAAAAGCTGTTGCGCGATGCTGCCCTCAAGGGGCTGATCGACCGCAAGCTGTTGCTGCAAGGTGCCACCGACTCCAAGTTCGGCTTCTCTGAAGCAGCGCTGGACCAGGTGATCCTGCAGACTCCGGAATTCCAGGTGGACGGTAAATTCAGCGCCGAGCGCTTTGACCAGGTGATCCGTCAACTGGGCTACAGCCGTATGCAGTTCCGTCAGATGCTGACCCAGGAAATGCTTATCGGCCAAGTGCGCGCAGGCATCGCAGGCAGTGGTTTCGTGACCGATGCCGAAGTGCTGGCATTTGCCCGTCTGGAAAAACAGACCCGTGATTTCGCTACCGTCAACATCAAGGCCAACCCTGCGGCGGTGAAGCTCACCGACGATGAGGTCAAGGCTTACTACGACCAGCACGCCAAAGAATTCATGACCCCGGATCAGGTGGTCATCGACTATCTGGAATTGAAGAAGTCGTCCTTCTTCGACCAGGTCAACGTGAAAGACGACGAACTGCAGGCTGCTTATCAGAAAGAAACCGCCAACCTTGCAGAACAGCGTCGTGCCGCGCATATCCTGATCGAAGTCAACGACAAGGTCACTGACGCCCAGGCCAAGGCCAAGATCGAAGAGATCCAGGCGCGCCTGGCCAAGGGTGAGAAATTCGAGGCCCTGGCCAAAGAGTTCTCCCAAGACCCGGGTTCGGCCAACAATGGCGGCGACCTCGGTTTTGCTGGCCCGGGTGTCTACGACCCGGACTTCGAAACCGCCCTGTACGCGTTGAACAAGGATCAGGTTTCGGCGCCGGTGCGCAGCGCTTTCGGCTGGCATTTGATCAAGCTGTTGGGGGTTGAAGCACCGCAAGTGCCATCGTTCGCCAGCCTGAAAGACAAGCTGACCCGCGAGCTGAAAACCCAGCAGGTCGAGCAGCGCTATGTCGAAGCGACCAAGCAATTGGAAGATGCGGCGTTCGAAGCCTCCGATCTGGCTCAGCCAGCGTCCGACCTCAAGCTGACCGTGCACACCTCTGCGCCGTTCGGCCGTGAAGGGGGTGAGGGCGTTGCGGCCAACCGTGCCGTGGTCACTGCCGCTTTCAGTCCGGAAGTCCTGGACGAAGGCGCCAACAGCTCCGCCATTGAATTGGACCCGGAAACCATCATCGTGCTGCGTGCCAAAGAGCACCTGAAGCCTGCACAGCTGCCGCTGGAAAGCGTCGCTGCTGCCATTCGCACGCAGATGGCCAAGGAGCGCGCCACTGCGGCCGCCAAGACCCACGCTGACGAGCTGATCGCCAGTCTGCGTGATGGCAAGACGCCGTTGAACCAGCCAGTCGATGGTCAGGCCTGGAAGGTCACTGAGGCGGCGACCCGCAACCAGGAAACCGTCGATCCTGCGGTGCTGCAAGCTCTGTTCCGCATGCCCAAGCCTGCGGCCAAGGACAAGCCGACCTTCACCACCGTGACCCTCGCTGACGGTAGCCTGGTGATCCTGCGTTTGAACGGCGTCAATGAAGCCGCCGCCCCATCGGACGAAGAGAAGGCGCAATACCGCCGATTCCTCGCTTCCCGTGTTGGCCAGCAGGACTTCGCGGCGTATCGCAAGCAGTTGGAAACCAAGGCCGACATCAAGAAGTTCTGATGTTGCCTTGAACAAAAGCCCCCGGCCTTGATAGGTGCGGGGGCTTTTTTTTGCCTGACGTTTTTGTGCTGCATCGTGCAAGCTTGTGACGTTTTACCGACAGGAATGCGCGCGCCCGGGCCTCGTTCTGTTGCACAATACCGCCCGGACCGTTTTCCTCAGGATTTTCAATGTCGACATCAATTCACTTGCGCAGCCTCGGGTTGGCGCTGGTGCTGGCGGGCGCCGCGGGCTGCTCGTCACCCAAGACCGCTATTTATGAGCATGAGAATTTCGACGACTCCGGTACGTTTTCCCGTGATTACCCGGTCAGTGATGTGGCCGCTTGCGAATCGGCCCGCCGTGCACTGCTGAGCCAGGGCTACATCATTACCAGCAGCGATCCGAAGCTGGTGGTGGGTAACAAGAGTTTCCAGCAGTCCGGCGAGACGCACTTGCAGATCAGCTTCAACGTGGTGTGCGCGGACGATGGTTCCGGTACCAACCACTCGACCATGTTTGCCAATGCCTTGCAGGACCGCTACGCGCTGAAGAAGGTCAACAACTCCGCCAGCCTCGGCGTGGGTGTGCTGGGCTCGGTGTCGATGCCGATCGGCTCCACTGACGACTCGATGGTGAAGGTGGCCAGCGAGACCGTGACCGCGCCGAAGTTCTACGAACGTTACTTTGCGCTGGTGGACGTATTCCTGCCGCAGGAAGTGAAGAAGGCCGAGCACATTCCCGAGAAACCCAAGGCCGATCTGGGGATGCCGGAACCGAAGGCTGCACCGGCTGCCGAAAAGGTCGAAGCGCCCAAGGCAGAACCGGCGGCTTCGGAGCCGGTAGCGCCGCCGCCGGAGGCCGCACCGATAGCTCCGCAGGCAGAACCCGCACCAGTAGCCCCGGCACCGACCAATCCGGACCTGCCGGCGCCGACCGAAGCGATTCCGCCACTGCCGACACCGGCGCAGTAACAGCACCTCATTCGGAAAATGCAGTGATAAACCCGGCAGCTAAATCAGTACGACGCTGCTACGTTTATTCTTGAAGTGCAGGAACGTCATGACGTAGACATTTTTTCGTCATCACGGCACTTTAGGCTGGGTTTGCAGGTCAGTTGACCTGCACCTGCTTTCAATCCGAAAAGGAGTCCGCCATGGACGATTACCAAGAAGAGCTGCTGGAGTTTCACGCGTTTGAATCGGATCCCCTGGAACCCGCTGACGACGCCACCGAGTTGTAAGACCGGCTTCAGGCGGAATGCCGCTGACTGCGGCGAAATTCCCCTGGGGTCTGGTTGTTCCATCGCCTGAACGCCCGTTGAAACGCCTGGGCTGAAGCAAAACCGAGCAAGTAGGCGATCTCGCCGAACGCCAGTTCCGTATCGCGAATATAGGTCATGGCCAGGTCGCGGCGGGTATCGTTCAAAATCGCGCGAAACTGAGTACCTTCTTCGGCCAGTTTGCGGCGCAATGTCCAGGTTGGCAGCTTCAAGCGTGCCGCCACTTCCTCCAGGTCGGGTTCCCGGCCGCCATTGAGCATCGGCCCGAGCAAGCGGGTAATGCGCTCGCGCAGGCTGCGGGTGCGAGTCAGCTGTTCCAATTCCCTTTCACACAATTGCAGCAACCAGTGCCAGGTGCTGGGGCAATGTTGTGGGTTGCGCATTGCCAGCGTGTGCTGGTTCAGGCGCAGTTGGTTGGCCTCGGCGCCAAAGTGAATCGGACTGTCGCCCAGTGCTGTGTACTGCTCGCTGTATTCCGGAGCCTCGAATTCGATGTCGATACGTTGGGCGTACACCGGCTGCTGCGCCAGGCTTGAGAGTTGATGCAGCCAGCCGGCGAGGATCGAGTCCACCACAAAGCGGTTGTAGGCGTTGTAGGGGCTGATGGAGTAAAAGCGCAGCCACGCGCCTGTGGCATCCTCCTGGAAGCTCGACTGTCCGCGATAGTTGGAGCCGTAGAGCGCTTCGAAGCGCGTCAGTGCGCGTGCGGCTTCGCGCACGTTGGGGGCTTGGGCGGCAGTGACCCCGGCCAGACCCGCCTGGCTCAGGCGGCTGAGCTGGCCCATGCGCAGTCCCAGGCCCGGGTCGCCGGTGAGTTGGATGGCGGCATGGCCCAGGCGCATGTAGCGCGGGATGGACAAGCGGGCGCCGGCCTCGGCCAGACGCGCCGGGTCGAGGCCGTATTGCAGCAATAGCGGCTGCGGGTCCAGGCCATGACTGTGGATCGCGTCGGCCAGGGCTTGTACGAAGCCCACCGACAAATCCCCCAGGCGCACCGGCTTCATGGTGTCACAGCCAGATATTCAGCAGACGCGCACCACGGGCGTCGCCGTCGGCGGTGACCTGCCCGTTGCCGCTGAGAAAGCTGCGCCCGGCGGTGCCCAGGTCCCAGAATTGTCCTCGCAGAAACACGCTCATGCCCGCCGTCGCCTGGCTGATGGGTGGCTGGCTGATCAGGGTGAGGCGGTGCCAGGCATCGCCCTCGCTGAGCTCTTCAGGCTTGAGGCTGATTTCCGGCGGGGTGGACACGCTCTTGAAGCCACGCCAAGGGCGTTCCCAGGTGTCGCGCCCGGTGACGAACGCCGGCACTGCGATCAACTGCGCGCCCTGTTCGTTGAGTTTGCGGTAATTGTCCGGGTACCAGCTGTCGCTGCCGATGAGGATGCCCAGGCGCCCGGCGGGGGTATCGACCACGCTGACGGTGTGCTCGTCGCCCGGCTCGATAAAACCGCGTTCGTCGTAGATCGGGTACAACTGACGCTGGGGTTGGCCCACGGGCATGCCGTGCGCGTCGAACACCAGGCTGGCGTTATACAAGGCACCGTGGCCGATACGCAGCTGACCCTGGCTCACGCTCGGGTTGGGCAGCGCGATGGAGCCGGCGACCAGGGTGACGCCAAATTCCTTGGCAAGCCCGCCGAACAATTGCTGATAGTCGCGCGCCATGGCCGGCGCCTTCATGCGCAGGTACGCATCGTCGGTGCGGTTGTCACCGGTGGCGCTGAACCAGGCGCGCAGGAACGGCCAGGGGTTGCTCGCCGACAGCCAGTTCATTGCATCCTTGAGGCGAGTGGCCTGGTACAGCTCGTTCTTTTCGCCGCCGAGCATCAGCCAGGTGCCGATGTGCTCGGGCAGCACCACAATGGTCTTTTCGTTGATCAGCCCCTGGTCCCGGGCTTTTTGCAGGTAGGCCGCGAGCTTCAGGTGCAGGCGTTCCAGACTCTGGTAGTCGGCTGGAAACAGTTCCGGCTGAATGCCCAGCAAATTGCCGCGGTCGGCAGGCAGGCCTTCGTTCACGGCCAGCGTGATGCGCAGGTCCGACAGGTAATGCGCCACGGGGCGCTCCTGAGTCCAGACCAGATATGCGGCGATGGCGGCAACCAGAGCCAGGGTGACGGAGAACGCTAGAAGTTTACGCATGGGGCAACAGACAACGGACCGTGTGCAGGGTTCGCCGACTAGGGTAGGGCCCAGGGAACGGCTTGCCAAGGGGTGCTGTGCATTTGGATCAATAACTTGTCAGTTTCGGTCATTGAGCCGACATCCGCTGCCTTTTAGTCTGTGGGACATAAACCGATGGCATGCCGTCAGAGCGTGCCACGTCCCGTGATGATCCGTTGTGGAGCTGTACCATGACCGCTGCTGCCTACCCGCACCTGCTGGCCCCGTTGGACCTGGGTTTCACCACCTTGCGCAACCGCACCCTGATGGGCTCGATGCACACGGGCCTTGAAGAGAAACCCGGCGGTTTCGAGCGCATGGCCGCGTACTTTGCCGAGCGTGCCCGTGGCGGTGTGGGCCTGATGGTCACCGGCGGCATTGGTCCGAACGAGGAAGGCTGCGTGCATGCCGGTTCGAGCAAGCTGACCACTGACGAAGAAGCACAGAAACACAAGATCGTCACCCGGGCCGTGCACGAGGCGGGCGGCAAGATCTGCATGCAGATCCTGCACACAGGCCGTTATGCCTACAGCCCCAAGCAAGTGGCGCCGAGTGCGATCCAGGCACCGATCAACCCGTTCAAACCCAGGGAGCTGGACGAAGAGGGCATCGAGAAGCAGATTCAGGATTTCGTCACCTGCTCGCTGCTGGCCCAGGTCGCCGAGTACGACGGCGTGGAAATCATGGGCTCGGAAGGCTACTTCATTAACCAGTTCCTCGCCGCCCAGACCAACCATCGCACCGACCGTTGGGGCGGCAGCTATGAGAACCGCATGCGCCTGGCCGTCGAAATCGTGCGTCGGGTGCGTGAAGCCGTAGGCCCGAATTTCATCATCATCTTTCGCCTGTCGATGCTCGACCTGGTGGAGGGCGGCAGCACCTGGGAAGAAATCGTGCAGTTGGCCAAGGCCATCGAAGGCGCCGGCGCGACCCTCATCAACACCGGTATCGGCTGGCACGAAGCGCGGATCCCGACCATCGCCACCAAAGTGCCGCGCGGCGCGTTCAGCAAAGTCACCGCCAAATTGCGCGGTGCGGTGCAGATCCCTCTGATCACCACCAACCGTATCAATACCCCGGAAGTCGCCGAGCAGATTCTGGCCGAAGGCGATGCGGACATGGTCTCCATGGCGCGCCCCTTCCTCGCCGACCCGGATTTCGTCAACAAGGCCGCCGCCGGGCGTGCCGATGAAATCAACACCTGTATCGGTTGCAACCAGGCCTGCCTGGACCACATCTTCGGCGGCAAGCTGACCACCTGCCTGGTCAACCCGCGGGCATGCCACGAGACCGAACTCAACTACCTGCCGGTCAAGCAGATCAAGAAGATCGCCGTGGTCGGTGCGGGTCCTGCGGGCCTGGCCGCGGCGACGGTTGCCGCCGAACGCGGTCATCAGGTGACGCTGTTCGATTCGGCCAGCGACATTGGCGGCCAGTTCAATATCGCCAAGCGCGTGCCGGGCAAGGAAGAGTTTTTCGAAACCCTGCGCTACTTCAAGCGCAAGTTGCAGACCACCCATGTGGAGGTGTGCCTCAACACCCGTGCCGATGTCGAGCAACTGAAAGCCGGCGGCTTCGATGAAATCATTCTGGCCACCGGCATCGCGCCGCGTACCCCGGCGATCCCGGGGATCGACAACGCCAAGGTGCTGAACTATCTGGATGTGCTGCTGGAGCGCAAACCGGTGGGCAAGCGCGTGGCGGTGATCGGCGCCGGTGGTATCGGTTTCGACGTCTCGGAGTTCCTCGTGCACCAGGGCGTGTCCACCAGCCTGGACCGTGAGGCGTTCTGGAAAGAATGGGGCATCGACACCCACCTGCAGGCCCGTGGTGGTGTGGCTGGCGTCAAGGCCGAGCCCCATGCGCCTGCGCGTGAAGTGTTCCTGTTGCAGCGCAAGGCCTCCAAAGTGGGCGACGGCCTGGGCAAGACCACCGGCTGGATCCACCGCACCGGCTTGAAGAACAAGCGGGTGCAGATGCTCAGCAGCGTCGAGTACCTGAAGGTCGACGATGAAGGCTTGCACATCCGCATCGGCGCGGACGGTGAACCGCAGGTGTTGGCGGTGGACAACATCGTCATCTGCGCCGGCCAGGATCCGCTGCGCGAGTTGCAGGACGGTCTGCTCGCCGCCGGCCAGAATGTGCACCTGATCGGCGGTGCCGATGTGGCTGCCGAGCTGGATGCCAAGCGCGCGATCAACCAGGGCTCGCGCCTCGCCGCCGAGTTGTAAGGCCCCAGGCGGGGCGGTGTTAGATTACCGCCCCGTTTTTCTTGTAGACCCTGCCGATGGGCCCCTTCGATTGGCTTCCCCATGCTCCCCTTGAACCCTTGCGCCTGGATTGGCTCAAGGGTGTCGAGTTGGCCGTGTTGCGCCTGGACCGCATCGACCCGCTGATCAGCGGCAACAAATGGTTCAAGCTCAGCGGGCACCTGGCCCGGGCGCAAGGTGCGCGGGGCATCATCAGCCTGGGCGGCGCCTATTCCAATCACCTGCATGCGTTGGCGGCCGCCGGCAAGCGTTTTGGTTTCCCCACCGTCGGCCTGCTGCGCGGCCATGCGCAGAACACGCCCATTGTCCTCGACCTTGAGGCCTTCGGCATGCACCTGCATTGGCTGGGTTATGGCGGTTATCGTGCGCGGCATGAGCCGGGTTTCTGGACGCCCTGGCGTGCGCAGTATCCGGATTTCCATCCCGTGCCCGAAGGCGGTGGCGGCGTCGAAGGGGCGCTGGGTTGCGGGGTGTTGGTCGAGCAGGTGCGTGCGCAGTTGCACCGGTTGGGCTGGGCCGATTACGACGCCTGGTGGCTGGCGGCAGGCACCGGCACCACCGTGGCGGGCCTGGCGCTGGCGGAGGCGGGCGCGCATCCGGTGTACGGCGCCATGGCTGTGCCGGATGACCACGGTGTGGCGCAAAACGTCGACGCTATTGTGCAGGGTGGCTATGAACTGCTCGACGCCAGCCGAGGTGGCTTTGCCAAAAACGACCCGTTGCTGCTGGATTTCATCGACGCCACACAACAGGCCTGCGGTCTGCCGCTGGAACCGCTGTATACCGGCAAGGCCTTGCTGGCGCTCAAGCAACAGATTGATTCCGGTCGCTTTCGGCCCGGCACGCGGCTGATCTTCGTCCACACCGGCGGCCTTCAGGGCAACCGGGGCTTTAGGGGCTAGCGCTGATCCCCTGTGGGAACAATCAACGTTCGCGAATCCGGTCTATCAGTCAGCTGTTTTGGTGGGTGTTGCGCCGCCTTCGCGAGCCAGCCCGCCTGGCATCATTCTCAAGGCCGTGTTATCGCGCAGTACGTAATGATGAAAGATTCCCGCCAGGGCATGCAGCCCGATCAGCCAGTAACCGACCTTGCCGAACAGCACGTGCCAACCTTCGATCTCCTTGGCCAGTGCCTTGTTTTCGCCAATCAACGGCGGCAACTCCATGCCATAGAACATCACCGAATGGCCCTCGGCGCTGACGATCAGCCAACCGGCAATCGGCATGCCGATCATCAAGGCGTACAGCGCGAAATGCATCAAGGTCGCCAGCAGGTTCTGCCAGGCAGGTGGCGCCGGCAGGATCTTCGGCGCTACACCCAGGCTGCGGGCGAACAGGCGCAGCCATACCAGCACGAACACGGTGAGGCCGAACATGAAGTGCATCTCGACGATCAGGGTTCGTCCGCCGCTGCCCTTGGGAAACTGGCCGCGTAATTCGATGCAGGCGTAGACCACCGCCAGCAGCACCATCAACCAGTGCAGCGCGATCGACATGGTGCTGTAGCGCGTATCAGAGTTTTTCCACGGCATTGCGGGTGTCCTCACTCATCAGGGCAAGCCTCCGTTCTGACGACGGAGTCCTTTAACTGTATGCCGGTTTTGCACGCTTTGCCCGGCAGGAGTGCGGATGTTTTGACCCGGCTCAATGGCTCTGCGGCATTTCCCCTCGGGCCAGGCGGGCGTTGATGTCGGTGATGACTGCCGGCAGCTCATTGATGGTGTCGATCAGGTAGTGGGGGCGCGACCCGGCGAACAGCGCCTCGATGCGCTGGCGTTCGCTGGCCAGGGTCGCGGCGTCCAGAGCCCGGAATTGCTCGTAGGTAAGGCCCAGTGCGTTGCCCGAGCAAGTCAGGGCCACGGTCCACATTCCGGCGCGACGGCCTTCGAGGATGCCGGGGACGGTATCGTCGACTTTCACGCACGCCGCCACGTCATCGATGCCGAGGGCGATCACGTTGGCCAGGGCCTGGGCCGGCCAGGGGCGGCCGTTGGGCACCTCGTCGGTGGCCACCACATGATCGGCGATGTAGCCATTGGTGGCCGCCAGCTCGACCACCTTGTCCATCACCTGCTTGGGGTAGCCGGAGCAGGAGCCGATGCGCAGGCCCTGCAGGCGCAGCCGCGCCAGGGTGTCGAGGGCACCGGGAATGAGTGCCGAGTGTTCGGCGATCTTCTCGATCTGCAACGGCATGAAACGCTGGTAGATGGCCGTCACGTCGTCATCCGTCGGCGTGCGGCCAAACACCTTGCGGTAGCGCTCGGCGACCTGGGGTTCGTTGCACAGGGTGCGGATATGGTCCCACTTGCCCATGCCCATCGGCCCACGGGCTTCATCGATGGATACCTGCACGTCGAACTCGGCGAAGGCTTCGACAAATATCTGCGTAGGTGCGAAGGAGCCGAAATCGACCACGGTACCGGCCCAGTCGAGGATCACGGCCTGGAGGGTGTTGGGGTTCTGGTAGTTCATGGTTGCGATCCAAGCGAAGAAAGAGGGATGCCCATGGCGTGCAACGCCTGGGCGATGGCTGCAACGGCGGCGTGCATTTGCGGGGTGTCGACATGGCCGATGCAGCCCACGCGGAAAGTCTCGACCCGGGTCAATTTGCCCGGGTACAGGATGAAACCCTGGGCCTTGACCCGTTCGTAAAAGTCCTTGAAGTGATAGCGCGGGTCCCGGGGCGCGTGGAAGGTAGCGATGATCGGCGCCTGTATCGCTGCCGGCAGGAAGCTGCGCAGGCCCACCTCGGCCATGCCGTCCAGCAGCGCCTGGCAATTGCGCGTATAGCGCTGATGGCGCGCAGCCAGGCCCCCTTCTTCGGCGTATTGCAGCAGGGCTTCATGCAGGGCTGCGACCACATGGGTCGGCGGGGTGAAGCGCCACTGACCGGTCCTGGCCATATAGTCGTGCTGGTCGAACAGGTCCATCGCCAGGGAGTGGCAGTTGCCTTGCGCGGTAGCCAGGGCCTGTTTTTCGGTGAAGACGAAACCCATGCCCGGCACGCCTTCCAGGCATTTGCCCGAGGCGGCGATCAGTGCGTCGAACGGCACTGCGCGGGCATCGATGGGCAAGGCGCCGAAGGAACTCATGGCGTCGACGATCAGGCGCTTGCCGTGGCGTTTCACCACCTGGGCGATCTCCGCCAGCGGGTTGAGGATGCCGGTGCTGGTTTCGCAGTGAATCAATGCGACATGGGTGAGCGTGGGGTCGGCGTGCAGCAGGCGGTCGACGTCGACGGCGGTAGTGGGTTGGTCTTCGGCGGTTTCGAAAGTGCTGAAGGCGCGGCCCAGCACTTCGCAGATCTTCGCCAGGCGCTTGCCGTAGGCACCGTTGATCAGCACCAGTACCTTGCCATCACGCGGCACCAGGGTGCCAATGGCGGCTTCGACCGCAAAGGTGCCGCTGCCTTGCAGCGGTACGCAATGGTGGGTGTCGGCGCCATGGATGATCGCCAGCAATTGCTCGCACACGCTGGCGGTCAGCTGGTTGAAGCGCTCATCCCAGGAGCCCCAGTCGTCCATCATCGCCTGGCGGGTGCGCGCAGAGGTGGTCAGCGGGCCGGGGGTGAGCAAAATGGGCGCAGCGGTGGTCATCTTGAATCCTCGCGGGGCAGCGGTTGAGCGACGGTGCTTACGTTGCGGTCTGGCTTGCTATCAATCAAATTGTTTGTTGTTATGCGAGCTATCAGTGAGGCCGATAGCTATGAACCTGTTTCAACTGCGTGCATTCGATGCCGTAGCCCGCGAGGGCAGTTTTACCCGTGCGGCGGCGCGGCTGTTTATCAGCCAGCCGGCGGTGACCGGGCATATCAAAGCGCTGGAGGAGCACTACCAGATCCCCCTGCTGCGGCGCACCGCACGGCGCGTGGAATTGACCGAGGAAGGCGTGCGCCTGGCGGCAATCACCCGTTCGATCTTCGGCCTGGTGGATGAGGCCCAGACTTTGCTGGAGGCCAATCGCCAGTTGCTCAAGGGACGCCTGGAAGTGGCTGCGGACGGTCCGCACCTGGTCATGCCGATGATCGCCAACCTGCGGGCGCGTTACCCGGGCATCACCGTCAATCTGCGCCTGGGCAATGCCCAGGAAACCCTGGCGGCGCTGCTGTCCGAACACGCGGATGTGGCGGTGCTCACCGAAGTGGAGCCGCGCAACGGCCTGCACCTGCAACCCCTGGACGCGTCGCGAATCTGCGCGCTGGTACCGGCCAGCCACCCCTGGGCACTACAACCGGAAGGTATCCGCCTGGCGCAGCTTCACGAGGTAATCATGGTGCTGCGCGAGCCTGGCTCCATCACCCGGCGAACCTTCGATAACGCCTGCGTGGCCGCCGAGGTACGGCCCAGAGTGCTGCTGGAACTGGACAGTCGCGAAGCGGTGACCGAAGCCGTGGCGGCACAATTGGGCGTGGGGGTGGTGTCGTCGGTGGAGGTCAGCCCGGATCCGCGGGTGCGGGCAATTCCCCTGCACGGCGAGGGGCTGGTCAACCGGCACATGCTTGGTTGCCTGGAGCGACGCCGCGCGTTGCGCCTGATCCAGGCGTTTTTCGAGTGGGCGCCCTAGATGGTTTTTTGGTGGAACGAAGGGTTTTTGCCCTATAAACTCTGCCCCCAAAGCGCCGGCCAGTAGACGTTTCGGCGCCATGGATATGAAGAGAGTGAGTCATGGGCGCACAGTGGAAAGTCAAACATAAAGAAGCGGCAGCCAATGCCAAGGGCAAGATCTTCGGCAAGCTGGTGAAAGAAATCACCATCGCCGCCCGCAACGGTGCCGACACCGCGACCAACGCCCATCTGCGACTGGTGGTGGAACAGGCCAAAAAGGCCTCGATGCCCAAGGAAACCCTGGACCGTGCCATCAAGAAGGGCGCCGGTCTGCTGGGTGAGACCGTGCAGTATCACCGCGTGACCTACGAAGGCTTCGCGCCGCACCAGGTGCCGCTGATCGTCGAGTGCGTGACCGACAACATCAACCGCACCGTGGCGGAAATCCGCGTGGCGTTCCGCAAGGGCCAGCTGGGCGCTTCGGGCTCCGTGGCCTGGGACTTCAACCACGTCGGTCTGATCGAAGCCTCGCCGGACACCCCGGACGCCGACCCGGAAATGGCCGCGATTGAAGCCGGCGCCCAGGATTTCCAGGAAGGCGAAGAAGAGGGCGCCACCCTGTTCATCACCGAGACCACCGACCTCGATGCCGTGCAGAAGGCACTGCCGGAGCAGGGCTTCACCGTGCTGTCGGCCAAGCTGGGCTACACGCCGAAGAACCCGGTCAGCGGTTTGACCGATGAGCAGATGGCCGAGGTTGAAGCCTTCCTGGAAGGCCTGGACAACCACGACGACGTGCAGGACATGTTCGTCGGCCTGGCGGGCTGATCAACACCTGAGTCCAGGAGCCGGCAAGCCGGCTCCTACAAGGCTTGCAGGATGGCTTCGATTTCGTCGAACCCTGGACGCGCCAGCACATCGGGCTGACAGCAGCGTGTTTGCAGCGCGACCAACGCCTCACACGCCTGATCCTCAATCCGCTCCAGCAGTTCCCCGAGCAAGACCCCGAACGCGCGCACTTCAATCCGTTGCAACGCCCTGGTTTCCAGCGTGTCCGCCGTGGCATGGAACGACGCCGCGCCAAAATCCCCCAGCAGGCAATCGCCCCATTCATTCCACAGAATATTGTGGCCGTAGAGGTCGCCATGGGTAATGCCGTGCCGGTGCAGATGCGCCGCGACCGACGCGATGCCCCGGGCCATGTGCAGTGCCACCTCGAGACTGAAGCGCGTGCTCGGTGCATAGATATCGCGGGTGCACGAAGCCAGGCTCGGCAGCGCCGCCAGGTTGCGGTAGCTCGGGTCGATCAGGTCCATCACCAGGGCTGCCTGGCCGTCCGGGTGTTCGGTGACCCGACCTCGCACTTTGATCAGATTGGGGTGCAAACCGGCGGCGATGCAGGCCTGCATTTCGTGCAGGGGCGAGCCGTCGCTGGTGATAGTGCCTTTATAGAGCTTGACCGCCACTGATTGCCCCGAAGGCCGCCACAGCGCTCGGCGGATCACGCCCGAGGCGCCTTCGCCCAGCACATCGCCCAGTTCCAGCTCACGCCAGGGAATGTTCGGCGTACCTTCATCACCGGCCACGTCCACCGCCATTTCCACCGGGTTACCCGCATAGGCCAGCCAGGTCAGGCTGGGCAGCGTGAGCAGCCACTGCGGCAGACGGGTGAAGCGGTTGGAGGCGATTCGGATCAACTCAAGGTTGTGGCAGTGGGTCAGGCTTTGCGGCAACGCCGTGAGCTGGTTGCCGGCCAGCATCAGTTTTTGCAGCAAAGGCCGCGCGCCCAGTTCGTCGGGCAACTCGCTGATGGCGTTGTCAGTGAGGATCAGCCAGCGCAGTTGCGGTGGCAACGCGGCGGCCGGCACGCGGCTGATGCGATTGGCCTTGAAGCCGATCATGCTCAGTTTCGCGCATTGGCCCAGGCATGCCGGCAGTTCGGTAAAGGCGTTATCCGAGCAGAACAGCACCCGCAGGCGGGTCAGGCGATGCAGGTCATCCGGCAGGCTGTTCAGGGCGTTGCCCGTGAGGTTGAGGATTTCCAGGGAGTCGGCCAGCTCGAAGATTTCCCGGGGGAATTCGGTCAGCCCGCAGGACAGGTCCAGGCGCGTGATACCGGCCAATTGGCCGGCCTTGAGTTGAGCGAGGGTATTCATGAACGGCGCGGTCACTCGGCAAGAGGGCGAAAACGGCGCCTATGATACCGGGTCGGTCAGCGCTTGCACGCCGACCGGTTGCAATTGCCCCAGGCGGCTGGCGGTGCGCGCCAGGTCAATGGCCTGGCCGGCCAGGGATGCGGCCAGCGGCTGCTCGCCGATCAGCGTCAGTTGCTTGTCGCGGTCATAGAGCACGTCCACCAGGTTGATGAAACGCTGTTGCACGGCGATCGGGCAGTCGGCCAGGAGTGGCAGGCCATCGATGATCCAATGGTCGAAGTCCTGACACAGCAGCAGGTAATCCATCACGGCGGTGAGCTGTTCGCAGAGGTCGTTGAAGGTGAACGCAAGGGTGCGTTCTCGATGCCAGCGGCACACCAGTTGCCGGGTGCCGACGGTTAATGGCTGGGGAGGGCAATCCACCGAGGGCAGGTTCAGCGCTTCACGCTGAGCCACGGTGCCCGGCCATATGTAGCGGCCTTGGGTGAAGCGTTGCGTGCCGTGGGCCTGGGGCAGGCCGCGAAAGTCCTGGGGCGAGCTGACTTCCAGCACGTCCATGCGCGCGGCGATCAGGTCGATCACCGGTTTGAAGCGCTGGTGGTACAGCGGATTGGGCAGCAGCCCCTCGGGCGGGTAGTTGGACGTCACCAGTACCAGCACGCCGCGCTGGAACAGCGCCTTGAACAGCCGGGTGATGAGCATGGCATCGCCGATGTCGTGCACGTGAAACTCGTCGAAACACAGCACCTGGCAGCCTTCCAGCAGCTCATCGAGGGTCGCGCCCAGGGCGTCGTGGTGTGTTCGATGGGCGAACATGCCCCGGTGCAGGCGGGCGAAAAAATCGTGGAAGTGCACGCGCTGCTTCCGGTCGATGGGCAGCGCCTGGAAAAAACCGTCGAGCAACCAGCTTTTGCCACGCCCCACGGGACCATGCAGGTACAGGCTGCGGGTCGGCTGGCCGGTAAGCAGGTGCTGCGTTTCGCGGGCCATGGCCGCGATGGCCTCGGTCTGGCCGGTGCTGAGGGTGTAGCCCTGTTGCGCGGCTTTGTTCCGGAAGAATGTCGGGATCAGGGATGCGTCGTGGCGCTCGGACGGACGCGCCAGCAGGCGACGAATCAGGGAAAGCACGGCCAAGGGCGGTCACTCTGTATTTCGGTGGTCGCTTACTTTAGGGCGCTCGCCCCGATTTGACCAATAGAGAAGGGCCCCACGTGCTATCTCGAAAAGGCATGGACAACCCCGTTGATAGCCTGGATCCCGGCCAGACTGGCGGTTTCGCCCCGAGTGACTAACCTCATACGCAGGAGTCACCCCTGTATAAGGATGTGGGGCAGTGAAGGGACGAGCAGTATTGGCAGTCATGGGCGCAATGCTCTGCGACGCGTCGTATGGTGCACAGCTTCAGGTAGAGGTGCGCATCGACGTGCAGCGCGGATGCCAGCTGGTGGGCACCACCCGCAGCGCGGGCATCGAGCAACTGGGCGTCCTCGACTTTGGCAGTGGTCCGCGTCTGGATGACCCGGCGGGGCCCTTGAGTGCGGCGCTGATCAGCCAGCGCCAGCCGCGTCTGGAGTGCAACCCTGAGACGCCGTACCAGGTGCGCGTGGACGGCGGCCTGCATGGCGGCACCGGCGAAGTGCGTTACCTGAGCGCTGCAAGCCCTTCGATCAAACCCATTCCCTACCGGTTGTATGCCGACGCTGCGCGGTTGATCCCGCTGCCGGTGGATGTGCCGTTCGGCTTTCGCGTGCCGGACTCCGGCTCCGTCGACCTGCCGCTTTACGGGCGTATCGAACCCCTCAAGGACATTCCCGCCGTGGGCCGCTACACCGATCTGCTCAAGGTCACGGTCACATGGTGAGCCGCGGCCTGGCCCTGGTGGCGTTCGGCGGCTTGTTGCTGCTGGCCGATGACGCCTGGGCGGCGGTCGCCAGCGGACAGATTCATGCGCGCCTGGTGATCACCGCCAGTTGCCAGGTCAGCAGCGTTGAAAGTGCGCCGGTGAGCCCTACAGGTGGCACTGCGCTCCTGGACTTCGGCAGCCAGGGGCCGACCTGGAACAACACCCTGGCGGCAGGCGTCACCGACGGCGACAAGGCGCCTCTGTCGGTGTCATGCAACCCTTCGGTAGTCAGCAGTTTTACCGTGACCATCGACGGCGGCGCCCACGGTGACGGCACCACGCGGCGTCTGAGCAACGGCACCCAGACCATACCGTATCGACTTTCGGCCGATCCGTTAGGGCACAGCACCTACAACATCGGCCAGCAGCGCAATTTCGTCGTGACCCGGGGCACGCAGATACCAATTCCGGTATTCGGCTCGGTGGTGGCGAATATCAGGGCCTTACCGGCCGGCATCTACACAGACACCCTGACGGTGACTCTGGATTGGTAAACCATGAGGATGGATATCATGCATGTACTCGTATCGCGATTAGGCGTTTGTGCGCTGGGCCTGGCAATGGCTTCCAGCCTCAATGCGGCCACCACCGTGACCGGCCAAATCACCTCCAGCCTGACGTTGATCGCCAGTTGCCAGGTCAACGGTTCCGGCGCGGCCACCGGGTTGAACTTCGGTAGCCTCAACTTCGGTACCACCAACAGCCTGTTCACCAATGCCGATGCCCAGTTGCTGGGCGGTACCGGCACGGGCGGAGCATTGTCGGTGCTGTGCTCGGCGGGCACTGCGCCCACCATCAAAGTGCGTGCCGGTGCCCATGACAATGCCTCCGCCGGCGGTACTCGGGCGCTGGCCGATGGTCTCGGCAACTTTGTGCCCTATGACTTCTACACCGACAGCGGGCATTCCGCGCTGCTGGCCATCGATGGCGTGATCACCCTCGCCACCAGTACCGGCGTGGCGCAAACCGTGAATCTCTACGGTCGTGCGGTGGGCAAGGCGGGGTTGCCGGCGGGCACCTACACCGACACCGTGGCCGTGGAACTGACGTTCTAGCGTCATGACCCGGCCTGGGTGGGTGAGGGCATTGCTGGCGTGTGGGCTGGCGGTGCCACTGCCGTTGTCGGCGGTGACCAGCCAGAGCTTTCAGGTGAGCGCCACTGTCACCCCCGGCTGCCTGGTGGTGGGCGGCGGCTCCAACTATGGGGCGCTGACCTACGGCAGTTATTCGGCGCTGTCCACCAGCACAGTGAGCGCCGCCCTGACCGGTGGCGTGACCCTGCAATGCACGCCGGGGGTGACGCTGAGCATGAGCGTCAACGGCGGCCTGCACAGCAGCACCGGGCGCAATTTGCAGCTCAATACCGGCACTGCGCGAGTGGCGTACCAGTTGTTTCGGGATGCAGCGTTCAGCCAGAGCCTGGGGATCAGTCAGAGCGTCAACGTGACCTACAGCGATGCAAACAACATCAGCCTGCCGATTTACGGGCGGGTGCAGTTACCGGGCAATCAGCCTGGGGGGACGTACAGCGACACGTTGCAGGTGCAATTGTCGTGGTAGGGCTATCGGTATGAGGAGTGGTTTTATGCGTTCACCTTCCCGGCGGCTGTGGGCCGCGGGTTTTGCTGTGTTGGCGGGGGCGTTGGGCAATGTGGCGGCGGTGCAGGCGGCCAGTTCGGTGCTGATCTGGCCGATCGACCCGGTGCTGGAGGCCGACCAGCAGGCCAGTGCGTTGTGGCTGGAAAACCGTGGCACCGAGACGGCCAATTTGCAGATTCGCGTATTCGCCTGGAGCCAGAACGGTTTCGACGAGCAATACCAGAACCAGCGTGACGTGATCGGCAGCCCGCCGGTGGCGAAGATCGAACCCGGGCAAAAACAATTGGTGCGCCTGACACGCACCCGTGAAGTACCACCCGGGCAGGAGCTGGCCTACCGCATCATCATCGATGAAATCCCTTCGCCCTTGCAGGTGCCGACGCCGCCGGAGGGCAAGAACACGGCGGCGGCGATTCGCTTCCAGATGCGTTACTCGGTGCCGCTGTTTGCCTACGGCGCGGGGCTGTGGAGCAAGGAAGACGCCACGCGCCAGCGCGATCCGAAGGGCGCCGGCAAACCGGATCTGAGCTGGCGCAAGGTCTCGGTGGCCGGGCGCAGTTACATCGAGGTGCGCAACCAGGGTGCTGTACATGCGCGGCTCACCGACGCGTCGTTCAAACAAGGGGGTCAGACACGACCGGTGGCGGACGGCTTGCTGGGCTACGTGCTGCCGGGCGCGACGATGCGCTGGCCGGTGCCGGAGGCGGTGTCGGCCGACCAGCCGTTGCAGGTGCGGATCAATGGCGCGGCGCAGTTGGAAGCCCTGGCGCCGGCGCGATAACGGAGTAGGCAGCGGGACGGGGTAAACCCCGGGTTCAACAGGATGGAGATGTCCATTGAAGGACACAACGCCATGTGTGAGTCGTGGTCGGGCTCGTTGTATGTGGCCGTCGGTGGCAGTGGTGAGCGGGCTGTGGGGCGCGATGCTGGCGCTTCCGGGGATGGCTGGCGACCTGCCACCGCCCCCGAGCAGTATGGAGGCTGTCGCCGATGCACAGTTGTTTCTGGAGCTGGTGGTCAACCAGATGGACACCGGCCGCGTCATCGCGGTCGATCAACGGGCGGGCGAGCTGTATGTGCCCGCCAGCGCGTTGCAGGACGTCGGCATGAAACTGCCCGGTGATCCCACCGGCAGCATCGCCCTGGACAAACTGCCCGGCCTGCACAGCGACTACGACAGCAACGGCCAGCGCCTGTTGCTGGATGTGCCGCCGTCCTGGTTGCGGGAACAGTTCATCGGCAACCGCAACACCTACCCGCGCACCCAGGCCATGAGCAGCTTCGGTGCCTTGCTCAACTATGACCTGTACTTCAACGACACCGACGAAGGTGGCAGTTACTTGGCCGGCTGGAACGAAGTGCGGCTGTTCGACACGTGGGGAACCTTGTCCAACACCGGGCAATACCGCCAGACCCTGTCGGGTAACGTGAGCAACAGCACCCTCGACAACGGTTATCGCCGTTATGACACGACATGGCGTTTCTCCGATGACGAGCGGATGCTCACTTACGAGGCCGGTGACGTGATCAGCGGGTCGCTGCCCTGGAGCAGTTCGGTGCGCCTGGGCGGGGTGCAGTTCTCGCGGGATTTCGCGGTGCGCCCGGACCTGGTGACGTATCCGTTGCCGCAGTTTGCCGGCGAGGCGGCGGTGCCATCGTCGGTGGACCTGTTTATCAATGGCTACAAATCCGAGAGCGCATTGTTGCAGCCGGGGCCGTACACCCTTACCAACGTGCCCTTCATCAACGGCGCCGGTGAGGCGGTGGTGGTCACTACGGACGCCTTGGGACGCCAGGTGTCGACGACGGTGCCGTTCTATGTCACCAGTACCTTGCTGCAAAAGGGCTTGACGGACTTCTCCGTGGCGGCCGGGACCTTGCGCCGCGATTACACGGTACGGGATTTCGCCTACGGGCCGGGTGTGGCCAGTGGCACCTTTCGCTATGGCTTCTCCGACAACCTGACCCTGGAAAGCCACGCCGAAGCGTCGAGTGACCTGACCCTCGGCGGCCTGGGCGGCAACCTGCGTCTGGGCAACTTCGGCATCCTCAATACCGCCCTCAGCCAGAGCCAGTTCGACGGTCGCAATGGCCAGCAACTGAGCCTGGGTTATCAGTACAACAGCTCGCGCTACAGCCTGTCGTACCAGCGCGTGGAGCGGCACGACGAATATGCTGACCTGACCCTCGTAGACACCCCTTACGCGAGCCTGAGCAAGCGCAGCGAACAGGTCACCCTCAGCCTCAATCTGGAGCGTTTCGGCAGCCTGGGCGTGGGCTATTTCGACGTGCAGGCCGCGGACGATTCGCGCACGCGCCTGCTCAACCTGAGCTGGAGCAAGCCGCTGTGGCGCAATACCAGTTTTTACCTGTCGGCCAACCGCGAGATCGGCGACAGCAACTGGGCCGTGCAGGCACAACTGGTGATCCCGTTCGACCTCAATGGCAGCCTGGCCCTGAGCAGCGAACGCAGCAAGGATGGCGCCAGTCGCCAGCGCATCAACTACAGCAGCTCGGTGCCCAGCGAAGGCGGGGTGGGTTACAACCTCGGCTACGCCCAGGGCGACGGACCGACCTACCGCCAGGCCGACCTGACCTGGCGCTTGCAGTCGGTGCAGTTGCAGGCCGGTGTCTACGGCAGCAGCGATGCCGAGACGCGCTGGGCGGATGCCAGCGGTTCGTTGGTGTGGATGGGCGGCGATACCTTCGCCGCCAACCGCATCAACGATGCCTTTGTGGTGGTGAGTACCCAGGGTTTCGCCGGGATTCCGGTGCGCTACGAAAACCAGCTGGTGGGCCAGACTGACCGTAACGGGCACCTGCTGGTGCCCTGGAGCAGCGCCTACTACCGCGCAAAATATGAGATTGACCCGCTCAACCTGCCGCCGAATATCCAGAGCCCGAACGTGGAGCAGCGGGTGTCGGTGCGCCGGGGCAGCGGTTACCTGCTGGAGTTTCCGCTGCGTCGGGTGATCGCCGCGAGCATCACCCTGGTGGACAGCCAACACCAGGAGTTGCCCCTGGGCAGCCTGGTGGTGCACGAGCAAAGCAACACCCAGGCTGTGGTGGGCTGGGAGGGGCTGGTCTACCTGGAAAACCTGGCGGCTCACAACACTTTGCAGGTCACGATGGCGGGCGGGCGTACCTGCCAGGCGGCTTTCGACATGGATGCGCAACAACAGGACGTGCCCCTGATCGGGCCGTTGGTGTGCCAATGAAGGGCTGAACAAGGAGCGAGCGGGTGAGGGGCAAGGGATGGCTTTACAGTGTGTTGGCGAGCGCGAGCCTTGGGGTATCGGGGCAGGCGGTGGCACTGTGTTCGGTGGTGGCGACGACACCGGCCAGCTTTGGCTCGGTCAGTTCGATCAACGTGCGCACCGCCTCGCAAGGCAGTTCGACCCAGAACGCCGGCTTGAGCTGCGGGGCTTCGCTGATCGCGTTGGGCACCAGCGATCACTTCTACCTGACCGTCAGCTCGCTGACGGGCGGCCTGGTCGGCCCCACCGGTGATGTGATCGGCTATACGGTCTACGGCAACAACACCACCAACTTTCCGATCAACCGCAACAGCCAGTTCGACTTCGGCCCCAATGGCCTGGCCACCGCCGCCGGGCTGTTGAGCGGGCCGGGCAACAAGACCTTGCCGCTGTACTTCGGCAGCATCACGGGCAGCAACGTGGCGGCGGGGGTCTACACCGAAGTGCTGAACCTGGCCTGGAGCTGGGATTACTGCATCGGTCTGGGGGTAGGGTCCCTGTGTGTGCTGCGTGATCGAAACCTTACGCCCCAGACCCGCACGCTGACGGTGAGCATGACCGTCACCAACGACTGCCAGATCACCGCGCCCAACATCAGCTTTGGCAGCGCACCGGTGATCAGCGCCTTTACCCCGGTGACCGGCCAGACCATCAGCATCTCCTGCACCAAGGGCAGTGCCTACAGCGTGGGGTTGAGCGATGGCCAGAACGCGGTCAGCGTGGGCGGGCGACGGCGGATGATTTCGGGCAGCAACTACCTGGCCTACGACATCTTCAAGAGCGCCGGCACCACGCGCTGGGGCAGTGTCGGCGCTGCACGGCGAGACAGCTCCACCGCCGAGGTCAACCCGGGCAACGGCCTGGGCACCGGTAGCCAGGTGTTCAACTACAACGCGAAGATCTACACCGACCAGGCCACGCCGCCGGGCGGTACTTACCTCGATAACGTGGTGCTGGATGTGGGCTTCTAGAACTTGATCGTCTGCTGGAGCATCCGTGCGGTGGATGCGTCATTGGGGCTGACCATCGCATAGTTGTACCCGGCGCCCGACCAGTACTGCGCCTGCAAGCCATCCGCGCTGCGACTGCCACGGGGCAGCAAACTGTTCTCCGGGCCCGGCGGGCGAATGTAGAAGCTGATCTTGTGGCCTTGCCCATCCTCATACACCACCATGGCCGCCGCGCCCGACTCAGTGGTGAGCAGGCGTCCGTTGACTGGCGTGAAGCCCGAGGCGCTCAAGTCGGGCAGGCGATGGGCCTGGTTGAAGTAGCGGTCGAGCCAGGCCTGCATGGTGCTGCTGTCCTGGGCGTTGTAGTCGGCGGGCATAATGCCGTCCTGGGCGAACAGGCGGAATGCCTGCATCGCATCGGCCATGGGCAATTGCTCCGGTTGTGTGGCTTCACGGGCGTGCCAGCCACCGAAGCCGCCGACGCTGACGGCAATCAGCAGCACCGCAGCCGATGCCAGGTGCCGACGGGACTGGTGCCGGACGCGCTGGCGAATCAACGCAGGGTCCAGGTCCGGGTTGGCCGGTTGCTGCAAGGCGCCGCTCAGTGAGGCGCGCAACCGTTGCGCATCCTGTTGCCAGGCGTGGACCTGGGCGGCGACGTCGGGGTGGGCCGACAGCCAGGTTTCGAGTACACGGCGATCGCTCTCCAACAGTTGGTGATCGACGTAGGCATGCAAATCGCGTTCGCTGGGGGGCAGGCTGATCATTTGAGTATCCGCAGGGAAGGGCTGGCAATCTCGCCATCGCTGAGTTGACGCAGGGCTTGGCGCGCACGGGACAGGCGTGACATCACGGTGCCGATGGGCACGTCGAGGATTTCCGCTACCTCCTTGTAGCTCAAGCCTTCGACGGACACCCACAGCAGCAAGGCACGCTGCTCGGTGTTCAGTTGGTCAAAGGCTTGCAGGGTCGATTGGGCGATGACCGTGCGCTCCACCGAAGGCTGCGCATCGTCACGGCCGGTGAAAAATTCGAGCATGCGCGCATAACGCCGGTTGCGTCGGTGGGCATCGAGGAACTGCCGATAAAGGATCGAAAACAGCCAGGCCCGCAGGTCGCCTTCGATGCGTTTGTCGGCCCAACTGACAATCGCCCGTTCCAGGGTCGACTGCACCAGGTCGTCGGCGCTGCTGGTGTTACGGGTCAGGGAAACGGCAAAACGCCGCAGCCTGGGGATGAGTTCACGTAACTGTTCGTCGAGTTCATGCATGGGAGTCTGGCTGGTCACTACGCTGGGACTGGAGAGACGTCCGGCGTTGAAGGTTATTCCAGGTTCTGAAAAATAAAATCAGCCCTGGGGAATAGAGTGGATTGGCGTTCGTCTCAGTACTCCGACCTTGTGTTTCACCCCCTAAGGCCTCAGGCCCTGGAGTTTGTTCATGGTAGATCACTCATCACCGCCCCGTCCTCCGTTGAGCACCGCGAGCCTGATCGCGCGGCTGGCGGGCATCGGCGCCGTGGTTGCGGTTGTGGCAGGGGCGTTTGCCTACGTCAACGGCACACTCGACCCACAGCGGCTGCGCCCCAAGACCTTGGTCAATGCCCTGGAAACCAACAATGGCGTGCACCCGGGATTCCGGCGTAACCACAGCAAGGGCGTGTGTGTAGCCGGGTATTTCGAAAGCAGTTCCGAGGCCCGCGCATATTCCAGTGCCCAAGTGTTCAGCGAGGCCAGGACGCCGGTCATCGGTCGGTTCGCCTTGCCCAGTGGCAACCCCTATGCGCCGGACAGCAGTGTGCCGATCCGCAGTCTTGCCGTGCAGTTCAGTCAGGCCAACGGCCAACAATGGCGCACGGGCATGAACAGCATGCCGGTATTCCCGGTGGGCACCCCCGAGGCGTTCTACCAGTTGCTCAAAGCCGGTACCCCGGACCCGGCAACCGGCAAGCCGAACCCGGCGAGCATGCCGGCGTTTTTTGCCGCGCATCCCGAGACCGCACCCTTCCTTGCCTGGGTCAAGACCGCCAAGCCGTCGGCCAGTTACGCCACGGAAACCTATAACGGGATCAACGCATTTTTCCTGGTGGACGCCGATGGCAAGCGCCAGGCCGTGCGCTGGGGTGTGGTCCCCCAAAGCCAGGACGCCGCAGGTGATAGCGCCCCGGCGGGGTCGGATTTCCTCGAGAAAGACCTGGCTCAACGCCTGGCCAGCGGACCTCTGCGCTGGCAATTGAATATGACCCTGGCCAACCCCGGCGATCCGCTGGACGACGCCAGCAAGGCCTGGACCGGCGAGCACAAGGTGCTGAACGCCGGCACCCTGGTGCTGGAAAGCAGCCAGCCCCAGGCTGACGGCGATTGCCGCGATATCAACTTCGATCCGCTGATTCTGCCGAGCGGCATTCAAGCCTCCAACGACCCCTTGCTGGCGGCACGTTCGGCGGCCTATGCCAGTTCGTACCTGCGCCGCGCCGGTGAAGTCAGCCCCTTGCACAAGGCCCCTCAGGAGTCGAAGCCATGAATCATCAACCTCGGTTTTTCGTCCCCTTGGCGCGCGTACTGCACTGGCTGATGGCGCTGATGATCATCGCCATGCTGTTTATTGGCGCAGGCCTGGCCGCGTCGGTGTCGGAGCGGCACGAATGGTTGCTTCACCTGCACAAACCTTTGGGTATTGCGATTCTGGCGCTGGTCATCGTGCGGTTGGCGGTGCGTTTTTCGACCCGTCAGCCGCCATTGCCCAGCGATTTGCCGTTGTGGCAAGTGCTGGCGGCCAAGGCGTCTCACCTGGTGTTGTACGCATTGATGCTGGTGTTGCCGCTGCTGGGCTGGGCGATGATTTCAGCGGCGGGTGATCCGGTGATGCTCAGCAGCTCGATTCGGCTGCCGGCGCTGGTGGCGGCGAATGCGCCGTTGTTCGCTGTCTTGCGCAAGGCCCATGGGTTTCTGGCCTATCTGTTGTTCCTGACGGTGCTGTTGCACCTGGCGGCAGCGCTGTTCCACGGGCTGATCCGTCGCGATGGCGTGCTGCAAAGCATGACCGGCACCAAAGACTGATCGACGCTGGTTGGCCTGTAGTGAGCGAGCAATTCCGCTCACTACAGGGCGCGGCGGTATCAGCGCAGGTGAGGAACGATATCGGCCACGGTGCTCAGCACGTCCTTGCCCAATTGCATCGAGCGTTTGCCTGACCAGCCGGTGTGCGGGTTGGGCGCGTCGTCGTTGTCCTTGAACGGCATTTCCAGGGTCAGGGACAGGCAGTCGTATTTTTCGCCGACGGCATTGCACGCCAACGTCATATTGGCTTCGCCCGGCAGGTCACGGGTATAGCCGTGGGTGGTCTGGAAGTCGCGGGTGAGGGCGCTCAGGTGGCCCCGGAAGTGTTTTTCCAGGGCTTCGATACGCGGCGTGTAGCCCGGGTTGCCTTCGCAACCAGCGGTGAAAACGTAGGGGATTTCTTCGTCGCCGTGGATGTCGAGGAACAGGTCCACGCCGTATTTTTCCATTTGTTGCTGCACGAACAGCACTTCCGGGCTGATCTCCTGGCTGGCGCTTTGCCAGGCGCGGTTGAGGTCCTGGCCCATGGCGTTGGTGCGCAAGTGACCATGGAAGGCTCCGTCCGGGTTCATGTTGGGCACCAGGTACAGATCGGCCACCTTCAACAGGTTTTTCAGCTCGGTGTCGCCATCCTGTTGCAGGCGTTCGATGATGCCTTCCATAAACCATTCGGCCATGTGTTCGCCAGGGTGTTGCTGGGCGATGATCCAGACCTTGCGTTGGCCGTCGCCACCTTTGCCCCGGCGCAGCAGTTGGATGTCGCGACCTTCGGCGCTTTTGCCGGTGGCGAGCAGGTGGGTGCCGGCACGGTTCAGGGCCTGGTCGATCAGCCAGTCATGGCGTTCGCGGCTGTAGGGTTCGAAGTAAGCGATCCAGGCGTGTTTCTCTTGGGTATCAAGGCTGATGTGCAGGGTTTCGCCATCGAAACGGGTGGGCACGCGAAACCAGTTGATATGGTCATACGACGCCACGGCGTTGTAGCCGCTCCAGGCGTGTTTGTAGGATGACTGGCCTGCGTTGCTCAGGCGGAAGGTGTGGGTGTGCCCCACGTGCATGCCTTCGGCCTTGAAGTGAAACCACTGGAAATGCGCGCTGCGGGTATCGGGTTTGATGGCCAGCAGCAACTGATGGGCATCGCTGGCGTCGAGCACCTGGATATTGCCGCTGTCGAAGTCGGTGCTGATCTTGATGGAGGTCAAGGCCACGGTCATGGTCTGGCTACCTGAGTAGGAGTGTTGTGGCAGATATATTACACAGGACTCAGGTAACGGCTGGAGGCAAAATTGTTGCGGGCGGGAAGGGGGCGTCATCCATGACGCCATTGCAGCTTAGAATCTATGAGATTGATTCTCAAGCGCTAATTCTCAGAGATGTGAGCCAGAGCGTTCGGCCGGGTTTCTTTTGGCGATGGTCTTTTGCTACCATGCGCGCCATCACGCAACACACAGTCTTCATTAGCCTGAAGCCATGCCAGAAAAACTGGCAAAAAAAAGACCCGGCCAAAGAGCCGGGTCAAAAACCGTGATTAGCCTGATGAGGAGATATTCCAAGAGTCCGACCTAAGGTCCCTTGGACTATCGACTGATCTCGCGATCAGCTTGGTCCAATAATAATCATTATCATTTGCAAGTCAAATGTTTTTATCCGCGGGATAGAAATATTTTTTCTTTGCATCGTTTACCCGTTCGCAGGCGCGTCGGCCACTCGCTCCGAGGCCCGCAACGAGCGCTCCACCATCGCCTTTGCCATATCGATCAAATACACCACTGAAAACGCCAGGTCCCGGTGATTGCCCTGATGGCTGCTCGCCGATTCATACGCCGTGGCCGCCGCACTGCGCAGCAGGTCGGAGGCATGCACAAGGGCTTCTTCCTGGCTGACGTTCGGACTGATGTCGAACAGTGCGTCGTTCGGGGTCGATGTCGACATTTCCTCTTTCAAGTAATAGTCCAGGGCGCGCTGGGCGGCGCCACTGCTGCGCATGTCCAGCAGTTCGTCGGAAACGGGTGGGACAGGCAGGTGATACGGGCTTATGGTCATAAGGGTCGGTACTCTGGGTGGGTGTCGAAAACCGTAAGCCCGATGATAGTACGTATCGTATTTATGTCGTTTTATGGATTACTACAAACTGTTTATTGCCCTGTAAAATACGCAACGTATTGTCGGGCCCCATGGATAAATGGATCGCGTTGGTCAAGGCCAACATGAAGGACCGCAAGGTCACACAGGAGGAGCTGGCCGAGCGCCTGGGCATGTCCCAGGGCGGTGTAGGCCATTGGCTCAACAAACGCCGTGTGCCGAGCCTGGCAGACATGAATCGCCTGCTCGCGGAACTGGGGCTTGGCTACCTGGAGGTGGCGCTGGAGATTCGCGAGCGGACCGACGCCGAAGCGCCCGCACCTACCCCGCGCTACAATCCGTATTTCCGCTACCCGGTCAGCGACTGGTCCGGCCTGTGCGAGGTCCGCGAAGATCGCCCGACCTACGGTCACCCGCGTTTCGAACTGACGGACTACCACGCCCGCGGCGATGCGTTCTGGCTGCCGGTCACCGGCGATGCCATGACCGCCCCCAGCGGCCTGAGCATCGGTGCCGGGATGATGATCCTGGTGGATCCGGCCATCGACGCAGAACCCGGCAAGCTGGTGGTGGCCCGATGGGCGAACAGCTCCCAGGCAACCTTTCGGCAATTGCGCGAAGAGAGCGGCCAGCTTTACCTGGTGCCGCTCAATCCCACCTATCCCAAAACCCTGTTCACGGACGCTTGTCGCATCCTCGGCGTAGTCGTGCAGGCCACGGCGAAGTTCTAGTCGGCGCTGTCGAGCTCCACCAGCGCACTGCCTTCGGCAACCATTTCGCCTTCCTGACAGAACAGCGCCTTGACCACCCCGGCCTGGGGCGCACGAATGCTGTGCTCCATCTTCATCGCTTCCAGCACCACCAGTTGCGTACCGGCTTCCACCTGCTGGCCCACTTCCACCAATACCCGTACGATGCTGCCGTTCATCGGCGCCGTGAGGCCGCCCTGATGGGACTGGCTGGCCTCGACCGCCGCAATTGGATCGAACAGGCTCACCGCCTGCATTTCACCGTCCCAGCGCAAGAACACCGTGCCCGCGTTGCGCACGGCCAGATGGGTGCGCCGCACGCCCTGGTGTTCGATCAGCAAGTGCTCGCCGTGCAGCGTCGCCGAGTCTGCCGTCAGCGTCACCAACCGGTCCTGCCCGTTGCAGCTCAGGTGCAGCGAGACTTGCGCCGGCAACCCGGCACGGAATCCCCGAGTGTCCGCCCAGGGCCCGTCGCCCGCCGGTAGACTCTGTATGAACGCCGCACCCGCTGCCTGCCAGAATTCATCGCTCAAGGTACCGGGGGCCGGCAACAGCTCATCCTGATAACGCGGAATGAACCCGGTATCCAGCTCGGCCGCCGCAAACGCCGGATGGCCGATGATGCGCCGCAGGAAGCCCAGGTTGGTCTTCAGCCCGCCGACGGCGAACTCTTGCAGCATGCTCAGCAAACGCAGGCGAGCCTGTTCGCGGTCTTCGCCCCAGGCGATCAGTTTGCCGAGCATCGGGTCATAGAACGGCGAGACGCTGTCCCCTTGCTCGACGCCACTGTCCACCCGACGTCCCGGGCCCGCTGCGGACTCGCGATACAGCGCCAGATGGCCGGTCGCCGGCAGGAAATCATTGGCCGGATCTTCGGCATACAACCTCACCTCGATCGCATGGCCGATCAGCGGGACCTGCGCCTGGGTGATCGGCAGCGCCTCACCCTGGGCGACACGGATCTGCCAGGCTACCAGGTCCAGCCCGGTGATCGCTTCCGTCACCGGGTGCTCCACTTGCAGCCGCGTGTTCATCTCCATGAAGAAAAACTCGCCACGGGCATCCAGCAAAAACTCCACCGTGCCCGCGCCGACATAGCCAATGGCCTGGGCCGCGCGTACCGCCGCTTCGCCCATGGCCTGGCGTTGCTCCACGCTCAGCCCCGGCGCGGGCGCTTCTTCGACGACCTTTTGATGCCGACGCTGAATCGAGCAATCGCGCTCATTGAGGTACAGGCAATGACCCTGGGTGTCGGCAAACACCTGGATCTCCACATGGCGCGGCTTGATCAGGTATTTCTCCACCAGCATCTGCCCATTGCCGAAGGACGACAGCGCTTCACGTTGCGCCGAGGCCAGGGCCTCGGCCAACTGGCTGACGTCCTCGACCACCTTCATGCCCTTGCCACCGCCGCCGGCAGTGGCCTTGAGCAACACCGGATAGCCGATCCGCTCGCAGGCATCGCGGAAAGTTTCCAGGTCCTGATCTTGCCCGTGATAGCCCGGCACCAGCGGCACACCCGCAGTTTCCATCAGCGCCTTGGCCGCCGACTTGCTGCCCATGGCATCGATAGCGGAGGCGGGCGGCCCGAGGAAGACCAGGCCGGCGGCTTCCACCGCACGGGCAAAATCGGCGTTCTCCGACAGAAAACCGTAGCCCGGGTGAATCGCCTGGGCCCCGCTGGCCTGGGCGGCGGCGATCAGTTTGTCGATTTGCAGGTAACTCTCGCTGGCCTTGCTGCCGCCCAGATCGACACGGATATCCGCCTCGCGGCTATGGCGGGCATCGCGGTCGGTGGTGCTGTGCACGGCCACGGTGGTCAGCCCCATGGCCTTGGCGGTGCGCATCACACGGCAGGCGATTTCGCCACGGTTGGCCACCAGCAGAGTAGTCAGTGTGCTCATGAACGCGGCTCCTGAGACTGCCAACTGGGCGGGCGTTTTTGCAGGAAAGCGCGCAAGCCTTCCTGACCTTCGGCGCTCACGCGAATCCGCGCGATGGCGTTCTCGCAATAGCGGCGCAGGGCGGGGGTGAGGGCACCATGCCCGACTTCGCGCAGCAGGTCCTTGCTGGCACGCATCGCCGCCGGACTGTTTTGCAGCAGGTTGGTAACCCAGAGTTCGACGTGCTGATCCAACTCGCCGGCCGGATAACTCTCCGCCAGCAGGCCGAGTTCCCGCGCACGCTGGCCGCCAAAACGCTCGGCTGTCAGGGCATACCGACGCGCGGCGCGCTCGCCGATCGCCTGCACCACAAACGGGCTGATCACCGCCGGTGCCAGGCCGATGCGCACTTCCGACAGGCAGAACTGTGCGTCATCGGCGCCAATCGCCATGTCGCAGCAACTGATCAGGCCCAGCGCACCGCCATAGGCCGCGCCTTGTACCACCGCCAGGGTGGGGATCTTCAGTTTGGCCAGGTTGTACATCAACTCTGCCAGTTCGCGGGCGTCGTCCAGGTTGGTGTGGTAATCCAGCTCGGCCGACTGCTGCATCCAGGCCAGGTCCGCGCCGGCGCTGAAGTGCTTGCCACGTCCGCGCAGTACCAGGAAGCGCAGGGATGCGTCGCCCTGCACCTGGTCCAGGGCGAGGATCAGTTCGCGGATCATCTCGGCGTTGAACGCGTTGTTCTTGGTTTCGCGACTGAGCCACAGCGTGGCAAAACCACGGCTGTCGGTAATCAGTTCGAGGGTGTTGAAATCGCTCATGGTTACAGCTCCGTTTACATGCGGAACACGCCGAAGCGGCTCGGCTCGATAGGGGCATTCAGCGAAGCGGACAGGGCCAGCGCCAGGACGTCGCGGGTTTGCAGCGGGTCGATCACGCCGTCGTCCCACAAACGGGCACTGGAGTAGTACGGATGGCCCTGGGTTTCGTACTGGTCGAGGATGGGTTGCTTGATCGCCGCTTCTTCCTCGGCGCTGAACCCGCTGCCGCTACGTTCGGCCTGCTCGCGCTTGACCTGCACCAGCACGCCGGCGGCCTGCTCGGCGCCCATCACGCCGATGCGCGCATTCGGCCACATCCACAAAAAGCGCGGGTCGTAGGCCCGGCCACACATGCCGTAGTTGCCGGCACCAAAGCTGCCACCGATGATCACCGTGAATTTCGGCACCTTGGCACAGGCCACGGCAGTGACCAGTTTGGCGCCGTGTTTGGCGATGCCGCCGGCCTCGTATTTCTGACCGACCATGAAACCGGTGATGTTCTGCAGGAACAGCAGCGGAATCCCGCGCTGGCAGGCCAGTTCGATAAAGTGCGCGCCTTTTTGTGCAGCTTCGGCGAACAGGATTCCGTTATTGGCCAGGATCGCAATCGGGTAGCCATGCAGGTGCGCAAAACCGCACACCAGCGTGGTCCCGAACAGCGCCTTGAACTCATCGAACACCGAACCGTCCACCAGCCGCGCGATCACTTCACGCACATCGAACGGCTGCTTGGCATCCGCCGGGATCACGCCGTACAACTCCTCGGCGCTATACAACGGCGCCACCGGCGTGCGCTGCAGCAACTGACCCTGCTTGCGCCAATTGAGGTTGGCCACGCTGCGTCGGGCCAGGGCCAGGGCATGCTCGTCGCTGTCGGCATAGTGGTCAGCCACGCCGGAAACCTTGCAGTGCACATCGGCGCCGCCAAGGTCTTCGGCACTCACCACTTCACCCGTGGCGGCCTTCACCAGCGGCGGGCCGGCGAGAAAGATAGTGGCTTGCTGGCGCACCATGATCGCTTCGTCCGCCATGGCTGGCACATAGGCGCCGCCGGCGGTGCACGAGCCCATCACCACCGCGATCTGCGGAATGCCTTGGGCGCTCAGGTTGGCCTGGTTGAAGAAGATCCGCCCGAAGTGTTCGCGGTCGGGGAACACCTCATCCTGACGTGGCAGGTTGGCGCCGCCGGAATCCACCAGGTAGATGCAGGGCAGGCGGTTCTGCTCGGCGATGGTCTGGGCGCGCAAGTGTTTTTTGACGGTCAGCGGGTAGTACGAGCCGCCTTTCACCGTGGCGTCGTTGGCGACGATCATGCACTCCACGCCTTCTACGCGGCCGATGCCCGCAATAATCCCGGCGGCGGGGACGTCTTCGTCATACACCTGATGGGCCGCCAGTTGGCTGAGTTCGAGGAACGGCGACCCCGGATCGAGCAGGCGATCGATGCGCTCGCGCGGCAACAGCTTGCCGCGCGACGTGTGACGCTCCTGAGCCTTGGCACCGCCGCCTTGCTGCACGTGGGCGAGCAGGCTGTGCAGAGCGTCGACCTGTTGGCGCATCGCCGCGCTGTTGGCGGAAAACTCTGCCGAGCGTGGGTTGAGCTGGGTGTGCAGGGTGGCCATGGTGCGCTCCTTCAGCGGGTTTCGTTGAAGAGTTCGCGACCGATCAGCATCCGGCGAATCTCACTGGTACCGGCACCGATTTCGTACAGCTTCGCATCACGCAACAGGCGGCCGGCGGGGAATTCATTGATGTAGCCGTTGCCCCCCAGGATCTGGATGGCGTCGAGGGCCATCTGGGTCGCACGCTCGGCGCTGTAGAGGATGACCCCGGCGGCGTCCTTGCGCGTGGTTTCGCCGCGTTCGCACGCCTGGGCCACAGCGTAGAGGTAGGCGCGGCTGGCATTGAGCTGGGTGTACATGTCGGCGACTTTGCCCTGGATCAGCTGGAATTCGCCGATGCTCTGACCGAACTGTTTGCGGTCGTGGATGTAGGGCACGATCAGGTCCATGCAGGCCTGCATGATGCCGGTCGGACCGCCGGAGAGCACCACTCGTTCGTAGTCCAGGCCGCTCATCAGCACCTTCACGCCGCCGTTGAGGGTGCCGAGAATGTTTTCTTCCGGGACTTCCACGTCATCGAAGAACAGTTCGCAGGTGTTGGAGCCGCGCATGCCCAGCTTGTCGAACTTGTTGCTGCGGCTGAAGCCTTTCCAGTCGCGCTCGACGATAAATGCAGTAATACCGTGGGCACCCTTTTCCAGGTCGGTCTTGGCGTAGATCACATAGGTGTTGGCGTCGGGGCCGTTGGTGATCCAGGTCTTGCTGCCGTTGAGCACGTAATGGGCGCCGCGCTTGTCGGCGCGCAGTTTCATCGACACCACGTCGGAACCGGCATTCGGCTCGCTCATGGCCAGGGCGCCGATATGTTCGCCGCTGATCAGTTTGGGCAGGTACTTGAGTTTCTGTGCGTGGTTGCCGTTGCGGTTGATCTGGTTCACACACAGGTTGGAGTGGGCACCGTAGGACAGTGCCACCGAGGCCGAACCGCGGCTGATCTCTTCCATGGCCACCACGTGCGCCAGGTAACCCAGCCCGGCGCCGCCGTACTCTTCCGGCACGGTGATGCCGAGCAGGCCCATGTCGCCGAACTTGCGCCACAGGTCGGCGGGGAACAGGTTGTCGCTGTCGATCTGCGCCGCACGAGGCGCGATTTCCTTGGCGACAAACGACTGCACCTGATCGCGCAGCATGTCGATGGTTTCACCGAGAGCGAAGTTCAGGGACGGGTAACTCATGGACAGGCACCTTGAATTGAGCGTTGTTTTTATGAGGAAGGGCGCGCCGGCAGGTCGCTCACCTTTACGTTAACGTAAACTTGCGTTACAAAGCTGTCAATCGTAGTTTACGTTTACGTCAAGCAGACGCCGTCCACCTTACAAAAAAGACAAAAGGGGTCGTTATGGATCAACCGAACCCGAGCTACAGCCGTGGCTCTCAGGACAAGACCTTGCTGGCCGAAACCATCGGCCAGGCGTTCGACCGGACCGTTGCGCGCTATCCGCAGGGCGAGGCCCTGGTGGTGCGGCACCAGCACCGCCGCTATACCTGGCGACAACTGGCCGACGCGGTCGATGTGCACGCGCGCGCATTTCTCGCGCTGGGTATGCAAACCGGCGACCGCCTGGGCATCTGGGCCCCCAATTGCGCCGAGTGGTGCATCAGCCAGCTCGCCAGCGCCAAGCTCGGGGTGATTCTGGTGAATATCAACCCGGCCTATCGCAGCAGTGAACTGGACTACGTACTCAAGCAGTCCGGTTGCCAATGGCTGGTGTGCGCCGGGTCGTTCAAGACCTCTGACTATCACGCCATGCTCCTGGCACTCAAACCCGACCTGCGCCGCATCATCAGCCTCGATCCCAACCCGCCTGCCGGCTTCCTGCCGTGGTCGCACCTGGCGGCCCTCGGCGCAGGCATCCCGCCTGAACAGTTGCAGGCTCGCCAAGCCGGCCTGCACTTCGATCAAGCGGTGAATATCCAGTACACCTCCGGTACCACCGGCTTCCCGAAAGGTGCAACCCTCAGCCACCACAACATCCTCAATAACGGCTATATGGTCGGTGAAAGCCTGGGCCTCACCGCACAAGACCGCCTGGTGATTTCGGTGCCGCTCTACCACTGTTTCGGCATGGTGATGGGCAACCTCGGCTGCATCACCCATGGCACCACCATCATCTATCCCAATGACGGCTTCGACCCGCTGCTGACCCTAACTGCCGTCGCCGAAGAACGGGCCACCGGCCTCTACGGTGTGCCGACCATGTTCATCGCCATGCTCGACCACCCGCGCCTCGGCGAGTTCGACCTGGCCAGCCTGCGCACCGGCATCATGGCCGGCGCCACGTGCCCCATCGAAGTGATGCGCCGGGTCATCGACGAACTGCACATGGGCGAAGTGCAGATTGCCTATGGCATGACCGAGACCAGCCCCGTGTCGTTGCAGACCGGCGCGAATGACGACCTGGAGCGGCGTGTCACCACCGTCGGGCGCACCCAGCCACAGCTGGAGAACAAGGTCATCGACACCGACGGCAACACCGTGGCGCGCGGCGAAATCGGCGAACTGTGCACCCGTGGCTACAGCGTGATGCTCGGCTACTGGAACAACCCCGAGTCTACCCGCGAGGCCATCGATGAGGCGGGCTGGATGCACACGGGCGACCTGGCGAGCATGGATGAACAGGGTTACGTGTGCATCGCCGGACGCAACAAGGACATGATCATTCGCGGCGGCGAGAACGTTTACCCGCGCGAGGTGGAGGAGTTTTTCTTCACCCATCCGGCGGTGGCCGATGTGCAGGTCATCGGCATTCCGGACGCGCGCTACGGCGAAGAAATCGTCGCCTGGGTCAAGTTCCATCCCGGCCACGTGGCCAATGAGCTGGAGTTGCAAACCTGGTGCAAGGGGCGCATCGCACACTTCAAGACACCCCGGTATTTCAAATTCGTCGATGAGTTTCCGATGACCGTGACGGGCAAGATCCAGAAATTCCGCATGCGCGAAATCAGCATCGAGGAACTGCGCAGCGACGGGTGAAGCAGGGGTGCATGTCTACTGCTTCACACGGTATCGCGGTGCCTAAAGTGGCGGATTATTTCTCCCACTGAAGGCCCTGCTGATGACAAACACTTTCATTGATCCTCCTGCGCGTCCGGTCGAGGACGACCCGAGCCCCCATGGACGCGTGATCAAGGACAACACACCCGCCTGGTACACCGATGCGCTGGACACGCGCAAGACCGAGCTGGCGGCGTTGGACCTGAGCATTCCGGATTGGTACAAAAATGCCGCGCCGGCTGCCCGGGCTCGCATGAGTGCAGTCCACATGCGCAGCAGGCAGTCCTTGAATCTGCTCGATGAAATGTTCAAAGACCTGAAAGGGCCGGCGGCGTTTGTCGAGCCGTTGCTGGAAGCCGCGATTGCAAAAAAGTTCGGGCAGCGCCTGGACACCCGCAGGGTTTTTTATGCGCGCAAGATGGAGCAGAAAGAATGTGAAATCTCCCCCCGGGAGGTGTCCACTCGTCACGCCAGCACCCTGGCTCCGCAGTTCTATTTTTATCGGGGGCTGAGCCTGCTGGAAGCTGCGCTGAACAACTTCACCGCAGAGGAGGCGACGGCATCGGTGTGCGGCGATTGCCATCTGATTACCGGTTACAACTTCCATCGGTATTCCAGTGACAGGATTCACCCGCCGGGCAACGTTCAGGCACTCAAACTGGACATCAAACCCCATGAATTTGCCGGCCTGTGCCGGGAACTGGATCTGGGCAGTGCCTACGATGACTATGTGCGAACCTTCATCAACAGCCGCATTCGCATCACCAGGACAGAAGCGGGCATCGGCAAGCTCTACAGCACGCTGATAACCAGCCATCGGAACCAGTTGGAACTGGCCGCCGAACTGGCCTTGATGAACGGTGACATCCAGCCTGAAGGCCATCAGGTGATCATCGACCTGTTGCGCAGCCAGGCGCAGAGCATATGGGCAGGGGAGGCGGTCAAGTGTTCGCCCTTGCGGCTATTTTCCTTTGTGATCGAGAACATCCTGATCATCGGTCCGGTGGTGTGGCGGGCCAACGTGAGAAACGCGGAACTCGTGCCCCGGCCGTGCATGGTCTATATCCCTGGCGACCCCCTGCATCCACTCAAGAGTTACGACCATATCGGCGCGTTCACCGACCATCTCACCACGCGTCTGTGCGCTGTCGAATACCGTCGATTCTTCAGTCAGTTTGTGCCGTTGGCCAGCCAGGATGAGTTTTTCACCCAGCTCAAGACTTTGCTGGACCCGGGTGAGCTGCACGCCCATAACCAGGACTTTGTTGCGACGCGAAAAGGCCGGATCAACCGTCAGGGCAGCTACGCGCCACCGTGGCGGGATGTGTGGGCGGACAGTGCCGTACGACGCATGCAACTGACCATGGAAAATGCCCGCAGCAGTGTGGTGGCCACAGAGGATGTCGATACGCGTGTCTACAACGCCTGGCTCTGGTCGTTCGGCAGCATCGCGCTGGATGTTCTCAACCTTGCGTCGTTCGTCGTGCCGTTCCTGGGCGAGGCGATGCTGGTGGTCACCGCTGTGCAGATGGCCTGCGAGATCGGCGAAGGCATCGAAGCCTGGTCACAGGACGATGCCCGCACGGCCTGGGCCCATTTTTCGGCGGTGGGCCTCAATCTGGCAGGGCTGGCGGTACCGGCAGGGTTGATGGCAGCCAAAGACATGGCGCTGGTCAAACGCCTGGTGCATGTGGAGTTCGGTGGACGCACGCGCTTGTATGACTTCAACCCCGCGCACTACCTGCACCGCATTACCTTGCCCGAAGGACATCGCCCCAATGCGCAGGGCCTGTATGCCCATGAAGGCGCGTTGTATCTGCCGGCCATGGAGGGCGGGCATTACAAAGTCCAGGCCCGCGGCGCCAACGAATTCAGGCTCGTGCACCCAGACGGTGAAGCACGTTATGCGCCGCGCCTGCGCCACAACGGTGAAGGCGCCTGGATGCATGAGTTCGAGCAGCCGTTGACGTGGGATCGCAAAACCTTGCTGCGCCGCTTGGGCCATAGCGTCGAGCATCTGAGCGACAGCCAGTTGGAGCAGGCCAGGGCGATCAGCGGTATTTCGGACGATGAATTGCGCCGTGTATTCATCGAGCATCGAGCGCCCGCACCGTTGTTCAAGGATATGTTGCGGCGATTCGAGTGCGCTGGCAGGCACCAGGCGTTCGTCGACAAGGTCAGCCATCCGGACCCGGCAGTATTTGCCCGGGTGGACTGGTTCACGCAAGTTCAGGTGTTGCTTGAGAGTGGCATGTGGCCTGACTCACGGGTGTTGGTGGCACTGGATGCGGAAGGCAACCAGGTTTGGTGTTCGGCCCCGGTAAAAGACCCGAGTCAGAGCGTCACGCTCAACCATGAGCAATGCGAGAGTGGCCTGGTGTTCCCGGCGTTTATCAAGCAGTTGAGCGAACCGGAAATTCGCCGTTTGTTGGGCGAGCAAAAGATGACGAACGACGCGATGGGCAGGCTGTTCTTCGGTACCCGCGACGTGTCGCAGGCGAGCGGTTCTTTTGGCGATACCCGCCTGGAAGGCGAAGAGGTGGACCCGCTGATGAGCTTTCTGCGTACACCTTATGCCAGGGTCATGCGTTATAGGGACTGTCTGCTGGAAGCGGCCGAAAGTACCCGTGCTGCGCGGTTCAATCGCGAGATCGCGGCCGATGACGTTTCCGCCGACGCCAATGTGCAGATGATTCAGCGCAGCTTTCCCGGCCTGCCCAGGCTGGCCGCCGAAGAAATAATGACCCACGCCAATAGCCAGGAACTGGCCCGCTTGCGCGACACGTCGCGCGTGCCCCTGCGCCTGGCCGAGGAAGCGCGGACTTACCTGCAGCGGGCTCGGGTCATGCGGGCGCACGCCGACCTGCTGTTCGACAACCGTCTCACGCTGGATGGCGTGCGTTTGACGCTGCACAAGATGGCGTCGCTGCCCACGCTGTTGGACGGTATCGGCATCGAGCTGCGCGCGAACACCTACGACGGTCCGCTACTGGATCGGGTCGGTGACCCGACTGCCGCACGGCAACTGCGTCTGATCCATAAAGACTTGAAGGAGTGGAAACTGTGCAGCGGGCCGGAAAAAGTCGAGTACTGGCGGAGCGACAACGATGCGTTTTTCAATGCGCTGTGGATGGCCAGCAGCGGCAAGTTTACCGATTGGCCCACCTTCAATGCGGCGGCGCAACGGCTAAAGCGGCAACTGGCCCAACACCCGTTGAGCGAACTGGCGAGTCGGCGCGCGCTGGGCCTGCAAGCGATCAAGCCGGGTTTCAAGTCTCCCATGCGCCTGGCGGACGGACGCTTCGGCTATCCGCTCAGTCCGGTGGGCGGCGCGGGTGAGCGTCCGTCGGTGTGCAAGCGCGCGGCGCTGTCGCTGTATCCCTCGAAGTCCATGGGCGAGGTCGAGGCGATGCTGGAGCTGCAAGGTGCCGACGATGCGGTGCTGCTGGCGAGGCTGACCGAGCTTGAGGCGGAATATGCAGCCCTCGACCAGACGTTGACCCAGTGGCAGCAAGAAGGGGAGGCGCAGTACGCAAGCGCGAGACGCCGGGTATCGGGCAGCGTCAAGGCGGCTTGGCGCAGAACTTCTGCGCAAGCTTTCGCGGCGGACGGAACGCCGATCGGTCACGTGCTGGACCTGTCCGATGAGGTGATCGGCGAGTTGCCTGTGATTGCCGCCAACATGGACCACGTGGGGCGCCTGGTGCTGCGCAGAATGGCACTTTCGGACCGTTCCTCGCCTTTTCTGGCGGCATTCGGCGGCCTGCGCTGGCTGGACATGCGCGAGAACAACCTGACTCAATTGCCGGAATTTGCCCAGGGCGGGGCAAGGTTGACCAAGCTCTACCTGAACCGCAACGATATCCAACTGACCGAGCAAAGCCGGCTGCGTCTTGAGGGTATGCGAAGCCTGAAAATTCTCAACTTGGCCGATAACCGTCGCCTGGGCTGGCAGGCCGATTTGCGCAACCTGCGACAGTTGAACCAGCTTTACCTGGCCGATACCGGCACCCGCGTATTTCCCGCCGGTGCCGAACAACTGCCCAATCTGGCCCGCATCGACCTGCATACCAACCGCCTCACGACGCTGCCGGAATACGCTTATCAGCACTTGGATCGGATCAATGTGCATGACAATCCTCTGTCGGTGGCGACCCTGGCCCGCTTGAATCAGCCACAAGCCCCGGCGCAATGGGGTGAACACATCACCGTGGACGAAGCTCGTGGCTTGTGGCTGGAGGGATTGTCGGCCAGTGAATCGGCGCGGCGTGGCGGGATCTGGGATGACCTTTGCGCCAGCCCGGAGTCGGCGGCGTTCTTTACCGTTGTGGCCGATACCACCCGCAGCGCCGAGTACACCAGCGCAGTGACCCGTCCGGCACTGACGCAGCGGGTATGGGACCTGCTGGAGGCCGCGAGTGAGCGCCAGGCTATTCGTGAGGCCTTGTTTGCCGTCGCCGATGACCGTGTGACCTGCGGAGATGGCAGCTCGGTCGAGTTCATGAACCTTGAGAGTGAGCTGCTGGGAGCCAACGCGCTGGAGCAGGCGGGAACGGACGACGCCGAAGGCGCCCTGATCGGCACGGCCAGGCAATTGTTTCGCTTGGCGCTGGTGGATGGCCTAGCACTGCGCGACGCCGAAGCGAGAGGGCCAGGGTTCACCGAGCAGGTCGAAGTCGTGCTGGCGTATCGCACGCGACTGGCTGACCGGTTGGGGCTACCGGTGAAGTCCCGGGGCATGTTGTTTCCACGGCAGGCGGAGGTGAGCCAGGTGGCTATCGATGCCGCTTATGCTCAGGTACTCATGGACGAGCGCAACGCAGCGAACGAGGAAACCTTTTTTGTCGGGCGCGCGTTCTGGGAGAAACACCTGCGTACCCGTTACCTTCAAGAGCTCGATGCGTTGATGGCGCCGGAACTGGAGCGGATAGACGAGCAGAGTGCGACGCTGTTCGAACTGTCGGATTGGCAGGGCACGCACCCGGCGGCAGGTGAGGAGGCCCAAGCGCAATGGCAGGCGCAGCATGATGCGATCACGAACCGGTTGGCGGGCCTGTTGGGCAAGCGCCGGGATGAAATCCTGGTTGGCGGTTCGATGCAAAGTGCTTTTTACGAACGTGAACTCAAGCGACTGGGCGCCGAGCGACGAGCATTGGAGCAACGCACCCTGGAAACCCTGACGCGCAAGGTGCTGAACAATTTTGCAGCCGTGCAAGGGACATCGCTCTGAACGAAAGTGCCAGACAGCACAAAGGGGACCCGAAGGTCCCCTTTAATTTGTCGTTGCGTGCTCTTTTTTTATTATTGAGGGGCGGTCTATTGTTGTTTTTGGCAACCGTTACCCTTTACCGCTGTTTTTGGCGACCCCCATCCGGGGTCAAGAGCAAACGTATTTTTTTGAGCGCTGATCTGCTTCTTCGCAAGCGATCCAACCAGTGGTAGCTACCTGAAGGTAGTTTTATTCTTCTCTAACCGGTTGCGGGTTTCGGCATCTACCGTTCCCTGCGAAGCACATCTTCTCCAAAAAAATCTGTTAGCTGCGTCTCTGCCGTGTTGTTTTTGTTATGTCAGAGTCGTTCCGTCTTATTTTTATTAGGTTTGGCGCTTTTTATTCTTGTTATGCCATAGAGATAGCAGAAGCCGTGCCAACTTTTAAAAATCCTTTAAAATCAACGGTTTGATTTTTATGTGGGATAAGGCCTACGGCAAATACGACAAAATATGTTCCCGTGTTACTCGATGTGTTGCCGTGCGGTAACACATTGTCACAGCCATCCTACTCACACCGCGTTACGTGCTTTGGCCACCCGCGATCCGGTGGACCGGCCCAACACCTGGCTGATGTGCTGGCCCGCCAGTATCAGTCGTTCCAGATCGATGCCGGTCTCGATCCCCATACCATTGAGCAGGTACAGCACGTCTTCGGTGGCGACGTTACCGCTGGCGCCCTTGGCGTAAGGGCAGCCGCCGAGGCCGGCGATGGAGCTGTCGAACACGGTGATGCCTTCGAGCAGGCTGGCGTAGATATTCGCGATGGCCTGGCCATAGGTGTCATGGAAGTGGCCCGCGAGCTTGTCCCGGGGCACCTGCGCTCCGACCGTCTCGAACAGCCGCCGCGTTGCCCCGGCCGTACCGGTGCCGATGGTGTCGCCCAACGACACCTCGTAACAGCCCATGGCGTACAACTCCCGCGCTACGGCTGCCACTTGTTCTGGCGCGACCTCGCCTTCGTAAGGGCAGCCCAGCACGCACGACACATATCCGCGCACGCTGACGCCGTGTTGTTTGGCCGCTGCCATGATCGGTGCAAAACGCGCCAGGCTTTCGCTGATGGAGCAGTTGATATTGCGTTGGGAAAATGCTTCGGACGCCGCCGCAAATACCGCGACTTCCTTGACCCCGGCCGCCAGGGCGTCTTCGAAGCCGCGCAGGTTCGGCGCCAGCGCGCCGTAGGTCACCCCGGTTTTGCGCTGGATCTGCGCAAACACTTCGGCAGAGCCGGCCATCTGCGGTACCCATTTGGGCGAGACGAAACTGCCGACTTCGATGTAGCTCAAGCCTGCGGCGCTGAGGGCGTCCACCAGGCGGACCTTGTCGGCCACGCTGATGGGCTGGGCTTCGTTCTGCAAACCGTCGCGCGGGCCGACTTCCACCAGGCGTACGTGTGAGGGGAGGGGCATGGCAATCACCTTCTGATCAATGGCCAGACTGGCGCAGGGTGTGGGCCAGGGCCTGGGTGCAGCGCTCTTCGGCGGTGTCCAGTTCCAGCTTCATCTGTTCGATATCCAGCAGTTGCTGTTCAAGCTGCTCACGTCGCTCGGCGATCTTGGCCAGCATACTGTTGAGCTGTACATGGTTGCCACTGGCGGGGTCGTAGAGTTCGATCAGCTCGCGGCATTCGGCCAGGGAAAAACCGATGCGCTTGCCACGCAATATCAGTTTGAGGCTGACCTTGTCCCGCGCCGAATAGATACGTTCCTGGCCACGGCGCTCCGGGGCCAGCAGGCCTTGTTCTTCATAGAAGCGAATGGCACGGGTGGTGATGTCGAGCTCGCGAGCGAGGTCGGAAATGCTGTAGGTGGGGCTCATGGGGACACTCAAGAGGTGGCTTGAGCCTAGGCTAGTGTCAGGTTGACGTTAACGTCAAGGATCGCCTTCCTTTCCAGACAGGAATGCGGCGCCGGGTTTTAGGGCCGCTGCGCAGCCCGGCGCGGGACAAGCCCGCTCACCACAAATAAACCTGCTCACTCTCTACAAGCCCACTCGCCCCAACAGAAATACCGGCCACCCGAATTACGCCTGTTGGCTATCGAGCTTTTTCTCATGGGCCGTGACCTGTTGGCACAACTCGATCATCTGTTCGCGCATCCAGCGGTTCGCCGGGTCCTGATCGGTGCTTTCGTGCCAGTACAGATGGGTTTCCACCGGCGGCACGTCGTTGACCGGCAAGTTGAACCAGTGCAGTTCGTGGCGGCGGGCGAAGCGTTCGGGCACCGTCATGACCATGTCTGTCTGCTGCAACACTTGCGAGGCCATCAGGTAATGCTGGGAGCGCAGGGCGATCTTGCGCTGGATGCCCATCTTGCCCAGGGCCAGGTCGACATGGCCCAGACCATTGCGGCGACTGGAAATATGGATATGGGTCAGCGACAGGTAATCATCCAGGGTGAGTTTGTCCTTGCTGGCCAGTGGGTGACCCTTGCGCATCGCACACACGTAGCGGTCCTCCATCAGCTTGACGTGGCGCACCTGCGGGTCGGTGTTCAGCGGCGCGTCCACGGCAAAGTCCAGGCGCCCGGCGGCGAGTTCCTTGGTGGTCTCGCGGCGTTTGGACAGGAAGCTTTCGATCACCACCGTGGGCGCCAGGCGGCGCAGGCGTTGGAACAGCAGCGGCAGGATCACCGCCTCGGTGAGGTCGGTCATGCTGATGCGGTAGGTCTTGGCCGCCTGCTGCGGGTTGAAGATACGGCTTTCCTGCACTGACACCCGTAGCAATGACAGTGCATTGCGCACCGGGCCGATGATGTTCTGGGCCATGGGCGTGGGCACCATGCCCTGGGCCGTGCGTACGAACAGCGGGTCGTTGAAGGTTTCGCGCAAACGCGCCAGGGCGTTGGACACCGCCGGTTGCGTGATGCCGACAATCTGTCCGGCACGGGTCAGGTTGGCTTCGGTGTAGATCGCGTCAAAGACGATGAAGAGGTTCAGGTCGACCTTGCTCAGATTCATTTCGTTGCGCTCTTATTGTTAGGTGTCCATACGCCGATCATATATCGGTGATGAATGTTAATACACGCCGAGAATAGGCTAGGTAAATTATCAGCGCTGTTCTAGCATCGATTGCATGACCTAAACAACCTCTCAGAGAAGGGAGCTGCTCATGGATTTCGCCTATTCGCCCAAGGTTCAGGAACTGCGTGAACGCGTCACCGCGTTCATGGACGCCTATGTCTACCCGGCCGAGCCGGTGTTCGAACGCCAGGTCAGCGAAGGCGATCGCTGGCAGCCCACCGCAATCATGGAAGAGTTGAAGGCTCGCGCCAAAGCCGAAGGCCTGTGGAATCTGTTTTTGCCGGAGTCCGAACTGGGCGCGGGACTGACCAACCTCGAATATGCTCCGTTGGCAGAAATCATGGGCCGTTCGCTGCTGGGCCCTGAGCCGTTCAACTGCTCGGCCCCCGATACCGGCAACATGGAAGTGCTGGTGCGTTATGCCAACGAAGAACAGAAACAGCTCTGGCTGGAACCGCTGCTGCGCGGCGAGATCCGCTCGGCCTTCGCCATGACCGAACCCGACGTAGCCTCCTCGGACGCCACCAACATGGCCGCCCGCGCCGAGCGCCAGGGCGACGAATGGGTGATCAACGGCAAGAAATGGTGGACCTCCGGCGCCTGTGACCCGCGCTGCAAGATCCTGATCTTCATGGGCCTGAGCAACCCGGACGCGCCGCGTCATCAGCAGCATTCGATGATCCTGGTGCCGGTGGACACTCCCGGTGTGAAGATCGTGCGCCCGTTGCCGGTGTTCGGCTACGACGACGCCCCCCACGGTCACGCCGAAGTGCTGTTCGACAATGTGCGGGTACCGTACGAAAACGTACTGCTTGGCGAAGGACGCGGCTTCGAAATTGCCCAGGGCCGCCTTGGTCCGGGACGCATCCACCACTGCATGCGTTCCATCGGCATGGCCGAGCGCGCGCTGGAATTGATGTGCAAACGCTCCGTCAGCCGTACCGCCTTCGGTAAACCGCTGGCCCGCCTGGGTGGGAATATCGACAAGATTGCCGACTCGCGCATGGAAATCGACATGGCGCGCCTGCTGACCCTGAAGGCGGCGTACATGATGGACACCGTGGGTAACAAAGTGGCGAAAAGCGAAATCGCCCAGATCAAAGTGGTCGCGCCGAACGTGGCGTTGAAAGTGATCGACCGCGCGATCCAGATCCATGGCGGTGCGGGGGTTTCCAACGACTTCCCGCTGGCCTACATGTACGCCATGCAGCGCACCTTGCGCCTGGCCGACGGCCCGGACGAAGTGCACCGCGCCGCGATCGGCAAGTTCGAGATCGGCAAGTATGTGCCCCGCGAACTGATGCGCAGCGGGCAGTAACCCCGAGGCGCCTGCATCGCGGGCAAGCCCGGCTCCCACATTTGGAATGCTTTCCCCTGTGGGAGCGGGCTTGCCCGCGAAGAAGCCAGTATCGACGACACAAAACCCCCGGTCTCAGTAGACCCAAACCTCCACTCGCCGATTCTTGATCCGGCCTTCATCCGCGGTGTTCGTTGCCACCGGCATCTGCGCGCCAAAACCGCGGATATCGCGCAGCACCACACCGCTCTTCACCAACTCCCGACGCACCGCCATGGCGCGCAGTTTCGACAGCAACGCCGCGCGCTGCGGATCGTTCTTGGCGTCACCGAAGCCTACCAGCGTCACCTGCTTGTCGAGCTTGCCGTGACTCTTTATATAGGCCACGACTCGCTGCAGATCCTGGCGTGCCTTGTTGTCGAGGCTGGCGCTGCCTTCTTCGAAGCGAAAATTCACGGTCAGGCGCTGGGCGTCGCGGGCGATGGCCTGATAGTCAGCGGGCATCGAGGGCCGTGGCTCCACAGTCATGGCCTGCACTTGCTGCGCGATAAACCCGTTGGCCGCGACAATCGCCTGGCCCTTGCCGCTCTGAGCGAAGTCCACCAGTGCGCGGGCCCAGGGGTTGTGCCCCGAAGGTGGCAGATAAAAGAACAGCCGGCGTGACAGGGGGTAATCCTCGGTGGCAATCAGGCTGTTGAGCGGCAGCATGGGTTGGGAGTCGCCATCGACAATCGCCACGGCCTTGGCCTGGCGCACGTAGGGCAGGCCGATAAAACCGATGCCTTGAGGGTCCTGGCTGACGGCATCGGACAATTCCTCGCTGGACTCGAAGCGCCGGACGGTTGCCAAGGGCTTGCCGCGCAGGCGCAGCACCAGGTCCTTGAAGGTGTCGTAGGTGCCGGATTGATCGTCCCGCGCATACAAATGAATGGGCCCGCCAACGCCGCCCAGCGCTTCCCAGGTGCTGGTTTCGCCATTGAAGATCTGCGCCAACTGCTCGGTGTTCAGGCTATTGAGCGGGTTTTGCGGGTTGAGGATGATCGCCAGGCCGTCGATAGCGATCACATGCTCGGCCTCGGGGCTTTTCAGGTCTCCGAGGGGCTCAAGGTCTACCAGTTCGCTGTCCTTGATCGGGCGCGAGGAGGCGGCAAGGTCTGCGGCGTTTTTCTTCAGCGCGGTGAAACCGGTGCTGGAGCCATGGGCGGCGATTTCGATCGTCACGTTCTTGCCCTGGCGGGTCTTGCCCACCACGCGCTGTTCATTGGCGCCCGCGCCGGGCTCGCTGTGCACCGCCAGCAAGCCGCGATGCTCCATCAACCCCTTGACCAACGCCGGGCCGAGCGCTGCGCCAATGGTGTTGGAACCCTGGATGCGCAAGGCCGGGCCTTGGTCGGGAATGGGGAGGGGGAGTGGAGCAGAAAACGCGCAGAGGGGTAAAAGGGTCAGCAGCAACAGAACGCGCAGCCTCATGCCGGCACCTTCTCAAGACAAAGGGAGTGCCGCGAGATTAAGTCAGGCAGGTTGCAGCAATGTGACGGTCATACTGGAGAGCATGATGTGGGAGCGGGTTTGCTCGCGAAAACGGTGTGTCAGTTGAAATATCTGTGACTGACGTACCGCGTTCGCGAGCAAGCCCGCTCCCACACAAGCCAGCTCCCATTGAGTTGTGTTTCAGCTCAGCTCGAGCCAGATCGGCGCATGATCCGACGGCTTCTCCAAACCGCGCAGTTCGTAATCCACCCCGGCGTCCTTGACTCGCGACACCAGGCCATTCGAGGCCAGGATCACGTCAATACGCAGGCCGCGCTTGGGCTCGTCCTCGAAACCGCGGCTGCGGTAGTCGAACCAGCTGAAACGATCGGCCACCTCCGGGTTCAGGTGACGGAAGCTGTCCACCAGGCCCCAATTCTTCAGGCGGGCCATCCACTCGCGTTCTTCGGGCAGGAAGCTGCACTTGCCGGTCTTCAGCCAACGTTTGGCGTTGTCGGCGCCGATGCCGATGTCGATGTCTTCCGGGGAAATGTTCACGTCGCCCATCACCACCAGCGCCTGTTCATTGCTGAACTGGCTTTCCAGCAACTGTTGCAGGTCTTCGTAGAAACGCTGCTTGGCCGGGAATTTGGTGGGGTGGTCGCGGCTTTCACCCTGGGGAAAGTAGCCGTTCATCACGGTAATCGGCTGGCCGTTCGCGTCGGCAAAGGTGCCCCAGATAAAGCGGCGCTGGGCGTCTTCTTCATCGCTGGCGAAACCTTTGTGCACGCTCAGCGCTTCGTTGCGCGAGAGCAGGGCCACGCCGTAGTGGCCTTTCTGGCCGTGGTAGTACACGTGATAGCCCAAGGCCTGTACTTCGGCCAAAGGGAACTGGTCGTCGTGGACCTTGGTTTCCTGCAAACCGATGACGTCCGGCTGATGCTTTTCAATCAGCGCCGCCAGCTGATGAGGGCGGGCGCGCAGCCCGTTGATATTGAAAGAGACGATTTTCATGGTCGGCAGTCCAGTCTGGCAAAAGGGCGATGCTAGCCGACAAGTCGGACGGGAGCCAGCGTGGCGGCAGGGCAGTTGCGCTGCTAAGGTCTGGGAACGACTCGTGCTGTGCAAGTTCGTACCCATAAGAACGCCCTCTCTTTCAGGGGTGCCCAGGGAGATTGACCGCATGCCTGACACTTCGACCGCCATTGCCCAGATTCACCTGCTCGACAGCGGCTATTCCCGCGAGGCCCGTTCGCTGTTGTACCAGGCCTACCGCCACGAGCCGACCTTCGCGTACATCTTCGAAGCCGAGCGCCCGGGGTACGAACAGCGGGTGCGCGCCACGGTGCGTGAACTGGTCAAGCAGCATTTCTTCCAGAACCTGCCGGCCATCGGCCTGCTGGTCAATGACCGGTTGATCGGCATCGCCCTGATCGCCCCGCCGCAACGGCGCCTGGGGATCACCGAAAGCTGGGCCTGGCAATTGCGCATGTGGCTCAGCACCGGCGTGCGCGGTACGCGGCGCTACCTCGATTACCATCACGCAGTGCTGGCATGCCTGCCCAGCGAATCGGTGCATGTATTGCCGCTGCTCGGCATTCATCCGCAATTCCAGGGCAAGCATTACGGTGAGCAACTGTTGGAGGCGGTGCACAACTGGTGCGCGGAAGACCCGCATTCTTCCGGGGTGGTTCTGGATACTGGCAACTCACGCTACCTGGAATTCTACAAACGCCAAGGGTATGAGGAGGTTGGCGAAGTTGCCGTGGGGCCGGTGCTGGAGCATGTGTTTTTCCATCCCAACCCCCAGCGGTTACAGGGTGCAACGGTTTAGACAGAATTATTCAGACAAATCCCGGTTCAAAGAGTCTTCCCCGCTCGTGTAGCATTCCCGGCCATGAAGTTATCAGGAAGATTTACCAGCGGCTTGATTCTGCTGTTCACAAGCTGCGGCGCTTTGGCGCAAAGCGAACTGGACGTGCGCATCAAGCCCTCGAACGACGCGTTGAAAGCCAACATCGAAGGCTACATCGGCGGGGTGGGCGATCGTGATGAAGAAGCCTTGCTGCGGTTCAGCCGTGGCGCCGAGGAGCAGGCGCGCAAGGCTGCCCAGGCCCTGGGTTTCTATCAGCCACAGATCGAAAGCGATGTGAAGGGCGGCAAGAACCCGCGCTTGATCCTCACCATCGACCCCGGCGAACCGGTGCATTTACGCAACGTGACCATTCGGGTCGACGGCCAGGCCGCGGGCCTCAAAAGTTTTCGCGTGCCCGCCAGCGACGACCTCAAACCCGGTGCCGTGCTCAACCACGGTCATTACGAAGACGCCAAGCGTCTGATCCAGAACCAGGCCTCGCGCTATGGTTTCTTCGGCGGGCGCTTTACCCGCCAGCAACTCTCGGTAGACCCGCAGGCGGGCGTTGCCGATATCGAACTCATCTATGACAGCGGTCCGCGCTACACCCTCGGTAAAGTGAGCTTTGCCGGCGACACGCCCTTCGACGAAGACCTGCTGCAACGCATGGTGCCGTTCAAGAGCGGCACGCCCTACGACTCGGAACTGATCGCCGAACTCAACCAGAACCTGCAAGCCAGCGGTTTCTTCGAAGGCGTGCGCGTGGACGCCGCGCCCGCTGCCGCTACCCAGGACGTGATCCCGGTGGCCGTGCGCCTGGAAACCCGCAAGCCGCGCACCATGGGGCTGGGCCTGGGCTTTTCCACCGACGTCGGCCCGCGCGGCAAAGCCAATTGGACCCGCCACTGGGTCAATCCCCAGGGCCATAGCTACGGTTGGGAGGCGGAACTGTCCGCGCCACGCCAGAACGTCGGCCTGTGGTACGACATTCCGCTGGACCCGCCGCTCACCGACAAACTGCGCTTTGCCGGCGGTTACCAGAACGAAGAAATCGCCAACACCGACACCCTGAGCAAGTTGCTCACCGTCGGCCCGGAATGGCACAGCAAGCTGCCCAGCGGCTGGACCCGTGTGATTTCCCTGAAGTACCAGCGCGAAGAATACCGCCTGGGCAACGATTCGGGCCTGAGCAACCTGGTGATGCCGGGGGTGAGCTATTCCTACCTGCGCAGCGACAACCGCATCGACCCGCACAACGGCTATCGCCTGCAATTCGACACCAAGGTGGCCAAAGAAGGGTTGGGCTCCGACACCAACCTGCTTTATGGCACCGCCATGGTCAAAGGTCTGACGACGTTGTGGGACAATCACCGCTTCCTCGCACGGGCCCAGGTGGGTGGCAGCGCCACCAATGGCTACCAGTCGGTGCCGCCTTCGTTGCGCTTCTTCGCCGGTGGCGACCAGAGCGTGCGCGGCTACGAGTACCAGACGCTGTCGCCGGAGAACGACCGGGGTGACCGCATCGGTGGTCGCTACATGGTCGCCCTGAGCGCCGAGTATCAATATTCCATCGCCGAAAAGTGGCGAATCGCGACCTTCATCGACCAGGGCAACTCGTTCAACACCCTGGAAATGCCCAGCCTGAAGACCGGCGTGGGCGTGGGTATCCGCTGGGTGTCCCCGGTCGGCCCGATTCGCCTCGACCTGGCCCATGCCCTCGAAGATCCGGGCGGCATTCGTTTGCACTTTTCCATGGGGCCTGAGCTGTGATGCGCGGTTTGAAAATAGCGGGGCTGGCCATGGTGGCGGTTCTCGCGCTGTTATTGCTGACGCTGTGGGCCGTACTCGGCAGCCAGGCCGGCAGCCGCTGGGCCCTGGGTCAGGTACCGGGATTGAGCGTCGAGAATTTCCAGGGCCGTTTGGGCGGCCAATGGCACGCCGATCATCTGCTCTGGCAACAGGACAGCAGCCGCGTCGAACTCCAGGCGCCCACGTTCGATTGGTCGCCCGCGTGCCTGTTGCGCATGACCTTGTGTATCAACCGACTGGACGTGGAGCAGGTCAGCCTGCAATTCCCTCCAGGTACGGAAGAGAGCAGCGGCCCGATCCAACTGCCCGATTTGAAACTGCCGGTTGCTATCCAGCTGGGTGACGTTCGTGTCGGTAGCCTGCTGTTCAACGGCACTGAAGAGCTCAAGGGCCTGCAATTGGCGGCACATTGGACGGCCGCCGGTATGCAGATCGACTCGGTGCACCTGCAACGGGACGGCCTGGTACTGGACCTCGCCGGCCTGCTGCAACCCAACGGAAACTGGCCGCTGGCCGCCACTGGCCACCTGGACCTGCCATATGCTCCCGGCGGCGCTCCATGGAAAGTCGCGTTGAACATCGACGGCGACCTGCTCAAGACCCTCAAGCTCGACGCTGACAGCAGTGGCTACTTGCCGGCCAAACTCAGCGGCGAGCTGCAACCCCTGGTGGAAAACCTCCCGGCCCAGCTGCGTATCACCGCCGACGGCTTCAAGCCTGACGCCGATCTGCCCGACACCCTGCAACTCAATCAGCTGGACCTTACCGCCAAAGGTGACTTGAGCAACGGCTACCAACTGCTCGGCAAGGCCGTACTGCCCGCAGAGAAAGGCCCGGTCGACCTGCTGCTGCAAGGCAAGGTCGACGCCAGGGGGGCGCAGATCGCCGGGCTGGACTTGAAGGCCGGCGATCAACAAAGCCTCAAGCTCAGCGCCAACCTGGACTGGCAACAAGGCTTCAGCGCCGACGCCAAAATCGATTGGCTGGATTTCCCCTGGCACCGCCTGTACCCGGTGATCGACGAGCCGCAGGTGGCGTTGCGTACCTTCACTGGTGAGATTTCCTACAAGGATGGCAACTACCTGGGCAACCTCAAGGCCGATCTCGATGGCCCGGCGGGCAAGTTCAATGTGGTGACGCCGTTCAGCGGCGACCTCAAGCAAATCTTCCTGCCCGAGCTGAAACTCACGGCTGGCCAAGGCAAGGCCGAAGGCCACCTCAACGTGCAGTTCGCCGATGGCATCGCCTGGGACACCGCGCTGGACCTGTCAGCGCTGAACCCGGCGTACTGGGTGGCGGAGTTGCCCGGCACCCTGGCCGGGCCGCTGCGCAGCAAGGGTGAGTTCAAGAACGAGCAACTCAAGCTCAACGCCGTCCTCGACCTCAAGGGCCGTCTGCGCGGGCAAACTGCCGTGCTGGCGGCCAAGGCCGAAGGCGCGGGTGAGCAATGGACCCTGGCCAACCTGGATATCCGCCTGGGTGATAACCGCATCAACGGCAGTGGCAGCCTGCAACAACGCCTGGCCGGGCAGATCGATATCAAGCTGGCGCGCCTGGCCCAGCTGTGGCCGCAATTGCGCGGGCAGGTCAACGGTCGACTCGACGTGGCCGGAAGCCTCAAGGCGCCCCAGGGCAAACTCGATCTCAAGGGCCAACAACTGGCGTTTGCCGACAATCTCCTGCAAAACCTGACGCTGGACGCCACCCTCGACAGTGCTCAGCGCGCCAGGATCGACTTGAAAGGCAGTGGCATCCAGGCCGGCGATACCCAGGTCGGCACCCTGACCGCCAGCGCCCAGGGGGATATCAAAAACCAGAAAGTCCAGCTGGACTTGGCCGGTCCGCTGGTCAAGCTCGCCCTGGCGCTGGATGGCAATCTCGACAAAGGCAATTGGCGCGGGCGCCTGGCCAGTGGCGATGTTCAGGCCGGTGGCCAGGACTGGAAGCTGCAAGCCCCGGCCAAGATCGAGCGGCTGGCCGATGGCAAGCTGACCTTTGCCGCGCATTGCTGGGTGTCCGGCCCCGCCAGCCTGTGCGGTGAAGACCAGCGCCTGATGCCCGAGCCGAAGCTGCGTTATCACCTCAAACAGTTCCCCATCGACAGCCTGGCGGCCTTCTTGCCCAAGGACTTCGCCTGGCAGGGCAAGCTCAACGCCGATGTGCAGCTCGATTTACCGAACAGTGGTCCCAAAGGCCTGGTGGCGGTGGATGCCAGTGGCGGCACGCTGCGCGTCAAGGACAAGGACCAGTGGCTGGATTTTCCCTACGACACGCTGAAGCTGGAAACCACCCTGAACCCCAAGCGCATCGACACTCAACTGAACTTCCATGGCGGCAAGCTCGGCGAGTTGATGTTGCAGGCGCAGATCAACCCGTTGCCGAAAAACAAGCCGATCACCGGCAATTTCAACCTGACCGGCCTGGACCTGGCGGTGGCGCGACCGTTTGTGCCGATGGTGGAAAAACTCAACGGCAAGCTCAACGGCAGTGGTCGTATTTCCGGTGGACTGCTGGCGCCCCAGGTCAACGGCAACGTGAACCTGGTCGGCGGCGAAGTCTCAGGCCCCGAGTTGCCCATCAGCCTGGAAGCCTTGAATGTGCAGGCGCTGATCGCCGGTGAAAGCGTGAACCTCGACGGCGGCTGGCGCAGTGGCAAGGCCGGGCAGGGCAGTCTCAAGGGCCGTATCGACTGGGGCCAGGCCACGGTGGTGGACCTCAGCCTGCAAGGTTCGCAGTTGCCGGTGACGGTGGAGCCCTACGCGGTGCTGGAAGTGGCGCCCGACCTGAAAATCACCCTCAAGGACGACAAGCTGGCCATTGCCGGCAAGGTGCAGATCCCGCGCGGCGACATCACCGTGCGTGAGTTGCCGCCGTCGACCGTCAAGGTGTCCGATGACACGGTGATCGTCGGCAGTCAGACCGAGGAGGGCAAGCCGCCGATGGCCATGGCGATGGATATCGACGTGGCGGTGGGCGAAGACAAGCTCAACTTCTCCGGTTTCGGCCTGACCGCCAAGGTCCAGGGCCACGTGCATATTGGCGATAACCTCGACACCCGTGGCGAGCTGTGGCTCAACGATGGCCGCTACCGTGCCTACGGGCAGAAACTCGACGTGCGCCGCGCGCGGCTGTTGTTCGCCGGGCCGCTGGATCAGCCGTATCTGGACATCGAAGCCATCCGCAAGACCGACGATGTGGTCGCCGGTATCCGCCTGAGCGGCAGTGCCGAGCAGCCCACCACGCAAATCTTCTCCGAACCGGCCATGAGCCAGGAGCAGGCGCTGTCCTACCTGGTGTTGGGACGACCGCTGAACTCCACGGGTGAAGACAACAACATGCTCGCCCAGGCCGCCCTCGGCCTGGGATTGATGGGCAGTGCCGGCGTGACCTCGGACCTTGCCAACAAACTGGGGATCCAGGACTTCGACCTCGACACCCAGGGCAGCGGCACCAACACCGCCGTGGTGGCCAGCGGCAAGATCACCGAAAAACTCAGCCTGCGTTACGGGGTGGGGGTGTTCGAACCCGCCAGCACCATTGCCTTGCGGTATTTGTTGAGCAAGAAGGTGTACCTGGAAGTGGCGAGTGGCGTGGCCAGTTCACTGGATATTTTCTATAAGCGGGATTTCTAAGCCTTACTGGGACCAAAATGTGGGAGGGGGCTTGCCCCCGATAGCGGTGGATCAGTCAGCTAATTTGTTGCTGACCCACTGCAATCGGGGGCAAGCCCCCTCCCACATTGGTTTGCATTCCAATTCAAGATTCCACTATTTACCAAGCAACCTAATCATTCCATTTGACATCCTCTGCCTAAGCAGTAATATCTTGTCATACATTCACTGCCTAGGCAGTAATAAGGTGACTTCCGATGAAACACTTCACCCCTGACAACTTCCGCAACTGTCATCTCGGCCTGCTGCTGGGACGCGCGGCCTTGCTCAAGGATCGCATCATCGACACCCATATGGAGCCGTACGGCGTCACTGCCGCGCAGTTCAAGGTGTTGATCATCGTGGCCCAGTTCGACGTCGACACCCCGGCCGAACTGTGCCGCAACCTGTCTCTGGATAGCGGCTCCATGACCCGCATGCTCGACCGCCTGGAGCAAAAAGGCCTGCTGGCGCGCCAGCGTTCCGAGCAGGACCGTCGCCAGGTCCGGCTGGTGCTGACCGAAGAGGGCCAGCGTCTGGCCGATATGCTGCCGACCATCGGTGCGCAGTCGATGAACGACCTGGCCGGTGCCCTGGAGCCCGGCGAGTTGCAAGCCCTGCAAGACATCCTCACGAAAATTCTGGTAGCAGCCGGTGACGCCATCGTCATCCAGCGGGTAGGTCAAGCATGAACACACGTGCCCTTAGCCTGGTACTGGTGGCCATGAGCATGGCCGGTTGCGCCAACTTCAGTGGCCTCGACACCCAGGGCCGGCGCCTCGACGCCAACACCCTGCAAACCGGAAAATCCCTGAGCGGCGTGACCCTGTCGCCGGCGGCCTGGCCCAGCGCCGACTGGTGGAAGCGTCTCGGCGACCCGCAGTTGGACGGCCTGATTCAGGAAGCCCTGCAAAACAGCCCCGACATGCAAGTGGCCAGTGCCCGTGCCCACCAGGCCGAAGCCGCCGCCTATGCGGCCAACGCCGCGCGCCTGCCGACCGTGGATGCCAGCGCCGGCGTGAGCCGTTCGCGCCTGGCCCGGGACCAGGACCCGCAGGGGCAGGGCGATGCGTACTCCACCGTGCGCAACATCGGCGCCAGCTTCAATTACAACTTCGACCTCTGGGGTGGCCAGCGCGCCGCCTGGGAAGCCGCGCTGGGTGAGGCCCGCGCCGCCGAAATCGACCAGCAGGCCGCGCGTCTGACCCTGGCCGCCAACGTGGCCAAGGCCTACAGCGATCTGGGCCAGGCCCATATCGTGCGCGACCTGGCCAATGACGACCTCAAGCGCACCCAGCAACTGCTCGACTTGGGCAAGCGTCGCCTGAGTTCGGGCATCGACAGTCAGTACCAGTACCAGCAGACCGAAAGCCTGGAAGCCAGCGCCCAGTCGCAGTTGATCGACGCGGACAAGCAATTGCAGAGCGCCAGGATTGCCCTGGCGGTATTGCTCGGCAAAGGCCCGGATCGCGGCGGCGAACTGGCCCGGCCCACGGTGTTGCAACCCAGTGCCGTCGCCGTGCCCTCGGTGTTGCCGGCCGAACTGCTGGGCCGTCGTCCGGACCTGATCGCCGCGCGCTGGCGCGTCGAAGCCGCAGGCAAGAACATCACCGCAAGCAAGACGCGCTTCTACCCCAACCTCAACCTGAGCGCGAGCGCCGGGGCCGAGTCGTTGCTGGGGGATGCGATGTTTGGTTCGGCCAGCCGCTTCTTCAACATTGCGCCGACGATCTCGTTGCCGATTTTCGACGGCGGCCGCTTGCGTGCCGACCTCGACGCCCGCGACGCCGACTACGACCTGGCCGTGGCCCAATACAACAAAACCCTGGTGCAAGCGCTGGGGGATATCGGCAACACCCTTTCACAACTGCGCGAAACCGGTCGACAGATCCAGGCCCAGCAGCACGCCAGGGACATCGCCCAGCAGTCGTACGACACCGTGGTTCAGCGTTACGGCTCAGGTATCGGTAATTACCTGGACGTGCTCAGCATCGAGCAGCAATTGCTGCAGGCCCAGCGCCAGCTGGCGACCCTCAATGCCGGGCAGGTCGATCTGTCGATTCAATTGATGCAAGCCCTGGGGGGCGGTTTCAACGCCGACAACGTGGCCGCGACCACGACCCGCCCAGCCACTCGCACGGAATAATTCGAGGTATTTGTCATGGCCACTGCCGCCAGCAACAACGCAACAGAACAACCCAGCGACAACAACCCGCGCAAACGCAAAGTGATGCTGCTGGGCCTGGCGCTGATCGTCATCCTCGGCGCCGTGGGCGTGTGGGGTTGGTATGAATTCTACGGGCGCTTCAGCGAGAGCACCGACGACGCCTATGTGAACGGCAACGTGGTGGAAATCACGCCGTTGGTCACCGGAACCGTGGTCAGCATTGGCGCCGATGATGGCGACCTGGTCCATGAAGGCCAGGTGCTGGTCAACTTCGACCCGAACGACGCCGCCGTCGGCCTGCAAAGTGCCCAGGCCAACCTGGCCCGCACCGTGCGCCAGGTGCGCGGCTTGTACAGCAACGTCGATGGGATGAAGGCTCAGGTCAACGCGCAGAAGGCCGAAGTGCAAACCGCCCAGGACAATTACAACCGCCGCAAAACCCTGGCCCAGGGCGGCGCGATTTCCCTTGAGGAGTTGTCCCACGCCCGCGACAGCCTGACCTCGGCGAAAAACGCCCTGACCAACCTCGAGCAACAACTGAAAACCACCAATGCCCTGGTGGATGACACGGTGATCACCTCGCACCCCGACGTGCAAGCCGCCGCCGCACAACTGCGCCAGGCCTACCTGGCGAATGCGCGCAGCACCCTGATCGCGCCGGTGACCGGCTACGTGGCCAAACGTACGGTGCAACTGGGCCAGCGTGTGCAGCCGGGCACCGCGTTGATGGCGGTGATCCCGCTGAATCAGCTGTGGATCGATGCCAACTTCAAGGAAACCCAACTGCGCAACATGCGCATCGGCCAGCCCGTCGATATTGAAGCGGACATCTACGGCAGCGATGTGAAGTTCAGCGGCACCGTCGACAGCCTCGGCGCCGGTACCGGCAGCGCGTTTGCCCTGCTGCCGGCACAGAACGCCACCGGTAACTGGATCAAGATCGTGCAACGGGTGCCGGTGCGCATCCATGTCAACGCCGATGAGCTGGCCAAGAACCCCCTGCGCGTGGGCTTGAGCACCGTGGTCAACGTGGACCTGCACGACCAGAGTGGCCCGGTGCTGGCACAACAGCCGCCACAAAAAGCCTCGTTCACCACCAACGTGTATGACCGCCAACTGGCCGAAGCCGATGCCATGATTACCCAGTTGATCCATGACAACAGCATCGCCGCTCCCAAGGCTGTGCAACGCTGATGAGCGCCAACGCCCCCGCGTCCTTCACGCCGCCAAGCTTGCTGATGGCCACCATCGGCCTGTCGCTGGCGACGTTCATGCAGGTGCTCGACACCACCATCGCCAACGTGGCATTGCCGACCATATCCGGCAACCTGGGCGTGAGTTCGGAGCAGGGCACCTGGGTCATTACTTCGTTTGCGGTAAGCAACGCGATCGCCTTGCCGTTGACCGGTTGGTTGAGCCGGCGTTTTGGTGAAGTGAAACTGTTTTTGTGGGCGACCATGCTGTTCGTGCTGGCCTCGTTCATGTGCGGCGTGTCCACCTCCATGCCCGAGCTGATCGGTTTTCGGGTGCTGCAAGGGTTGGTGGCGGGGCCGTTGTACCCGATGACGCAAACCCTGTTGATCGCGGTGTATCCGCCGGCGAGGCGGGGCATGGCCCTGGCACTGCTGGCGATGGTCACGGTGGTGGCGCCGATTGCCGGGCCGATTCTCGGTGGCTGGATCACCGACAGCTACAGCTGGCCCTGGATCTTCTTCATCAACGTGCCCATCGGTGTCTTCGCGGTGATGGTGGTGCGTTCGCAACTGAAGAAACGCCCAGTGGTGACCAACCCGCAGCCCATGGACTACATGGGGCTGATCAGCCTGATCATCGGCGTCGGTGCCTTGCAGGTGATCCTCGACAAAGGCAACGACCTGGACTGGTTCGAGTCGAACTTCATCATCATCGGCGCGCTGGTCGCGGCGGTGGCCCTGGCGTTCTTCGTGATCTGGGAGCTGACTGACCGGCACCCGGTGGTCAACCTGCGGCTGTTCGCCTACCGCAACTTCCGCATCGGCACCATCGTGCTGATCCTCGGTTACGCGGCGTTCTTCGGCATCAACCTGATCCTGCCCCAGTGGCTGCAGACCCGCATGGGCTACACCGCGACCTGGGCGGGGTTGGCGGTGGCGCCGATGGGGATCTTGCCGGTGTTCATGTCACCCTTTGTCGGCAAGTACGCCAACAAGGTGGACCTGCGTTTGCTGGCGGGCCTGGCGTTCCTGGCGATGGGCCTGAGTTGCTTCATGCGCGCCGGGTTCACCAATGAAGTGGACTTCCAGCACATCGCCCTGGTGCAGTTGTTCATGGGCATTGGCGTGGCGCTGTTCTTCATGCCGACCTTGAGCATCCTGATGTCCGACTTGCCGCCCCACCAGATTGCCGACGGCGCGGGCCTGGCGACTTTCCTGCGGACCCTGGGCGGCAGCTTCGCGGCCTCGCTCACCACCTGGATCTGGATTCGCCGGGCGGACCAGCACCATGCCTATATGAGCGAGCACATGAGCGTGTACGATTCCGCCACCCGCGATGCGCTGAATTCCCTGGGCGGGGCCGGGCACAAGGCGTATGAGCAACTGGACCAGATCCTCACCAGCCAGGCGTACATGATGTCCACGGTGGACTACTTCACGCTGCTGGGGTGGATGTTCATGGGGTTGATTCTGCTGGTGTGGCTGGCCAAGCCGCCGTTTGGCGCCAAGGCCGGGCCGGAAGCGTCCGGCCACTAAAGGATGTACTCGATCCCTGTGGGAGCTGGCTTGCCTGCGATAGCATCACCTCGGTACATCTGAAGCTCCGAGGTGTCTGTATCGCAGGCAAGCCAGCTCCCACAGTTTGATCATTGCTGCGTTTGTGACTCAGGCCCCAGGCAGCGCCAGCTGCGGGTTCACAAAATCAAACGCCGCCAACTGGAAGTCTTGCTCGTCCACCTGCAATGCCCAGCCCTGTTTGTCCCAGTCGCCCAGCACAATGCGCTTGGCCGCCTGGTCGCCAATCTGCAATTTATGGATGGCCGGGCGGTGGGTATGGCCGTGGACCAGGGTGCGCACGCCGAACTGCTGCATTATCCGAGGGATTTCCTCGGCAGTCACATCGACAATGTCATTGGTCTTCATGCGCGTCTGCGCACGGCTTTCACTGCGCAGCTTGCGCGCCAGCTTGTGGCGGGTGCGCAGGGGCAGGTGACGCAGGATGAACAGGACGATGGGGTTGCGCAGCGTGCGCCGCAGCTTCATATAGCCGACGTCGCGGGTGCACAGGCTGTCGCCGTGCATCAACAATACCGGCTCGCCGTACAGTTGCACGACACTGGGGTCCTTGAGCAAGGTGGCGCCTGCCGCTTTGCAGAACGCCTTGCCGATCAGGAAGTCGCGGTTGCCGTGCATGATGAAAATCGGGGTGCCACTGTCGCTCAGCTCACGCAGAGCCTCGCAGATGGAGCGCTGGAAGGGGGTCATGCCATCGTCGCCGATCCAGGCTTCGAAGAAGTCCCCCAGAATGTACAACGCCTGGGCGCCACGGGCGCGGCCGTGGAGCAGATCCAGAAACGCCCGGGTAATGTCCGGGCGTTCCTCTTCCAGATGCAAATCTGAAATAAGCAGTATCACGCTTAGATGATCTCGGCTTTCTCGACGATCACGTCTTCTACCGGAACGTCCTGGTGACCGGCTTTACCGGTGGTCTGCACGCCTTTGATCTTGTCGACGACGTCGGTGCCTTCGGTGACTTTACCGAATACCGCGTAGCCCCAGCCTTGTACGTTCTTGCCGCTGTGGTTCAGGAAGCTGTTGTCGGTCACGTTGATGAAGAACTGTGCCGAAGCCGAATGCGGCTCCATGGTACGGGCCATGGCAACGGTGTACTTGTCGTTGGAAAGGCCGTTGTCCGCTTCGTTCTGGATGCTCGGGCGCTTGTCTTTCTTCTCTTTCATGCCAGGCTCGAAACCGCCGCCCTGGATCATGAAATTGCCGATGACGCGGTGGAAAATGGTGTTTTCGTAGTGGCCGGCGTTCACGTACTCGATGAAGTTGGCGACGGTGATCGGCGCTTTCTCGGCGTTCAGCTCGATGACGATCTCACCGTGGTTGGTGGTCAGTTTGACTTGAGTCATGGTCTTTTCTCTTTCAAGGAATTCGTGGGTTTGGGCGCCTGAGCGCCGCGACCGGTTTGGCGAAACAACGGCCAAGGCGCGCAGTTTAGCGTGACCGGCAGGAATTTCGAGGTGGTTTTTTACCACCGGTGCATTAAATGCAGCAGTTTTTGGCCCCGCTCTGTCAGCGACTTGACAGCATCAGCTATGATAAGCCCTTTGTTTTGTCGGCCCCGCCCGGCCACGTACTTGTCTGTTCAAGGATCCTATGAGCAAGCCCACTGTCGACCCTACCTCGAATTCCAAGGCCGGACCTGCCGTCCCGGTCAATTTCCTGCGCCCGATCATCCAGGCGGACCTGGATTCGGGCAAGCACACGCAGATCGTCACCCGCTTTCCGCCAGAGCCTAACGGTTACCTGCACATCGGCCACGCCAAGTCGATCTGTGTGAACTTCGGCCTGGCCCAGGAGTTCGGTGGCGTTACGCACCTGCGTTTCGACGACACCAACCCGGCCAAGGAAGACCAGGAATACATCGATGCCATCGAAAGCGATGTGAAATGGCTGGGCTTCGAATGGTCCGGTGAAGTGCGCTATGCCTCGCAATATTTCGACCAGTTGCACGACTGGGCCGTCGAGCTGATCAAGGCCGGCAAGGCTTATGTGGACGACCTGAGCCCGGAGCAGGCCAAGGAATACCGTGGCACCCTGACCGAGCCGGGCAAGAACAGCCCGTTCCGCGACCGCTCGGTGGAGGAGAACCTGGACTGGTTCGCCCGTATGCGCGCCGGCGAGTTCCCGGACGGCGCCCGCGTGCTGCGCGCCAAGATCGACATGGCCTCGCCGAACATGAACCTGCGCGACCCGATCATGTACCGCATCCGCCACGCCCATCACCACCAGACGGGCGACAAGTGGTGCATCTACCCCAACTACGACTTCACCCACGGTCAGTCGGACGCCATCGAAGGCATCACCCACTCCATCTGCACCCTGGAGTTCGAAAGCCATCGCCCGCTGTACGAGTGGTTCCTGGACAGCCTGCCGGTGCCGGCGCACCCGCGTCAGTACGAGTTCAGCCGCCTGAACCTGAACTACACCATCACCAGCAAGCGCAAGCTCAAGCAGCTTGTCGACGAGAAACATGTGAACGGCTGGGATGACCCGCGCATGTCGACGCTGTCGGGTTTCCGCCGCCGTGGCTACACCCCGGCTTCGATCCGCAACTTCTGCGAAATGGTCGGCACCAACCGTTCCGACGGCGTGGTCGACTACGGCATGCTCGAATTCAGCATCCGCCAGGACCTCGATGCCAACGCGCCGCGTGCCATGTGCGTGTTGCGTCCGCTGAAAGTCGTGATCACCAACTACCCGGAAGGCCAGGTCGACCACCTCGAACTGCCGCGTCACCCGCAGAAAGAAGAGCTGGGTGTGCGCAAGCTGCCGTTCGACCGTGAAATCTACATCGACCGCGATGACTTCATGGAAGAGCCGCCAAAGGGCTACAAGCGCCTGGAACCGAACGGCGAAGTGCGCCTGCGCGGCAGCTACGTGATCCGTGCCGACGAAGCGATCAAGGATGCCGACGGCAACATCGTCGAGCTGCGTTGCTCGTACGACCCGGACACCCTGGGCAAGAACCCGGAAGGCCGCAAGGTCAAGGGCGTGATCCACTGGGTGCCGGCGGCCGCCAGCATCGAATGCGAAGTGCGTTTGTACGATCGCCTGTTCCGTTCGCCGAACCCTGAAAAGGCCGAAGACAGCGCGAGTTTCCTCGACAACATCAACCCTGACTCCCTGCAAGTTCTCACCGGTTGTCGTGCCGAACCCTCGTTGGGCGAAGCACAGCCGGAAGACCGTTTCCAGTTCGAGCGCGAAGGTTACTTCTGCGCGGATATCAAGGACTCGAAACCCGGTCGTCCGGTATTCAACCGTACCGTGACCTTGCGTGATTCGTGGGGCCAGTGATTCTCTAAGGAAGCCGTTGTGCTAACGATCTACAACACACTCAGCAAGACCAAAGAAGTCTTCAAACCGCTGGATGGCAACAAGGTGCGCATGTACGTGTGCGGCATGACCGTGTACGACTACTGCCACCTGGGCCATGGCCGCAGCATGGTGGCCTTCGACCTGGTGACCCGCTGGCTGCGGTTCAGCGGTTATGACCTGACCTATGTGCGCAACATCACCGACATTGACGACAAGATCATCAACCGGGCCAACGAGAACGGTGAATCGTTCGAAGCCTTGACCGAGCGCATGATTGCCGCGATGCACGAAGACGAAGCGCGGCTGAACATCAAGAAGCCGGACATGGAGCCGCGTGCCACCGACCACATCCCTGGCATGCATGCGATGATCCAGACCCTGATCGACAAGGGTTACGCCTACGCCCCGGGCAACGGTGACGTGTATTACCGCGTCGCCAAGTTCATGGGCTACGGCAAGCTGTCGCGCAAAAAGATCGAAGACCTGCGCATCGGCGCACGGATCGAAGTGGACGAAGCCAAGCAGGATCCCCTCGACTTCGTGCTGTGGAAAGGCACCAAGCCGGGCGAGCCGAGCTGGGAGTCACCCTGGGGCGCGGGCCGTCCGGGCTGGCACATCGAATGCTCGGTGATGTCCACCTGCTGCCTGGGCGAGACTTTCGACATTCATGGCGGCGGCAGCGACCTCGAGTTCCCGCACCACGAAAACGAAATCGCCCAGAGCGAGGCAGCCACCGGCAAGACCTACGCCAACGCCTGGATGCACTGCGGCATGATCCGCATCAATGGCGAGAAGATGTCCAAGTCCTTGAACAACTTCTTCACCATCCGCGACGTACTGGAAAAGTACCACCCGGAAGTGGTGCGTTACCTGCTGGTGTCCAGCCACTACCGCAGTGCCATCAACTACTCGGAAGACAACCTCAAGGACGCGAAGGCCGCCCTGGAGCGTTTCTACCACGCATTGAAAGGCCTGCCGACCGTGGCGCCTGCCGGCGGCGAAGCCTTCGTGGCTCGCTTCACCGAAGTGATGAACGACGACTTCGGCACCCCGGAAGCCTGCGCCGTGCTGTTCGAGATGGTGCGCGAGATCAACCGCCTGCGCGAGAGCGATCTCGATGCTGCGGCAGGTTTGGCAGCGCGTCTGAAAGAACTGGCCAGCGTGCTGGGGGTTCTGCAACTGGAAGCCGACGAGTTCCTGCAAGCCGGCGCCGAAGGGCGTGTGGATGCGGCACAGGTCGACGCGCTGATCCAGGCGCGTTTGACGGCGCGTGCCAACAAGGACTGGGCCGAATCCGACCGCATCCGCGACCAGCTCACCGCCATGGGCGTGGTGTTGGAAGACGGGAAGGGCGGGACGACATGGCGGTTGGCTGATCAGGCTTGATCGGTAAACGCTGAATGAAAAACGCCCCGACTGGTTCGGGGCGTTTTTTTTGGACGCGGGCTTTGATTGTTCCCACGCTCCGCGTGGGAATACCGCCCTGGACGCTCCGCGTCCGCTTTTGAAGTCGTGACGCGGAGCGTCACAGGATGCATTTCCACGCAGAGCGTGGGAACGATCGGTCAATTCCGGTTGCGCTTCAATGCTTGTCGCCGACCTCATACCTGCTCTGAACAAAACCATTGTCCGACACGTAGGTTCCGACATGGCGCAGCTCATGTTCGCTGCCCACCTGGCTGAACAAAGAAATCCCTTCTCCCAGCAACACCGGAATACGCGTGATGATCAACTCGTCGATCAGGCCCGCATCAAGAAACGCCTGGATCGTCTGGCCACCGTCGATATAGAGGTGCTTCATACCGCGTTCGGCTAACGTCGCCACGAGGGAGGTGACGTCTCCCGCCATCAACTCGACCTTGTCCTCCAGGTGCGCAGGGATCTGCAGAGGCTGGTGGGAGAGCGCAATGACCGGCGTACCCTCATAGGGCCACTCGGGAAAGGACAGCACTTTCTCCAGGGTTTTACGGCCCATCACCAGTGCATCCACCGTGGCGATATAGCTTTCATAGGTCACGCCCTTCAGCTCAGCGGTTTGATACCGGGGGCGGTGCAACCATTCGATATCGCCGTCCGGACGGGCAATAAAACCGTCGACGCTGGCTGCGATGAAGACCGAACATTGGATATCCATGGCGAAAACTCCTTTTAGTGCGCGTGGACGCTAATGTTGATTTAATCCTCGCGTGCAACAACCGGGCCTCTGAGAAATTGCCCTGATGCCCCTTTTTTGTCGTGCGAGGATGTATGCGAAGTTGGTTGATCCGTTACCGTTACGCAATCATTTTCTGGCTGTGCTTCGGCATTTTCCGTACCTCCCTGGCGGACTGGAACCCGATCCCTTCCGGCTCCATGCGCCCAACGTTGCTCGAAGGTGATGTGGTGCTGGTCAACCGCGTAGCGTATGACCTCAAGGTGCCGCTCACCGACATTTCCCTGGCCAAGCTTGATAGCCCCCAACGTGGCGATGTGGTGACGTTTTCTTCGCCCAAGGACGGTATCCGCCTGATCAAGCGCATCGTCGGCATTCCCGGTGATACCCTGGAAATGAAAGACGAAGTGTTGTGGGTCAACGGTGTGCCGGCCACCTATAGCGACGCACAAGCCATCAGCGAGCCCATCGTGCCGGGGCATACGGTGCCGGGGATCAAACTGAACGAGCTGGCCGCCAACCGGCAGCGCACGGTGCAGTTCATGCCGACCGTGCAGGCGCTGCGCAATTTCGGGCCGGTGGTGGTGCCTGCCGACAGTTACTTCATGCTGGGAGACAATCGCGACAACAGCGATGATTCGCGCTACATCGGCTTTGTGCCGCGCAGGCTATTGATCGGGCGGGCGCATCATATCGTGGCGTCGGCGGACATCCTGGATCATTGGATGCCACGCTTGCGCCGATTCGGTTCGACGATCTTGTAGCGCCAGGCCCGATCGTTCCCACGCAGCCCCCTGAATCCGCATCCTTACTTTTCAGTGAGCCCATTACCTTTTCGTGCGTTCTTGTGGCGTGCCCATCCCGTTCCTATCCTGAGGCCTTCGTTTACTCAGGAGCAGGTTCCATGAGCTTTGAACTCGGATTGAAAGGCCTTCGCGCGTTGGTCACCGGTGGTACCAAGGGCATCGGCGCGGCAGTGGTGGCGGTATTGCATGAGCAGGGTGCCCAGGTGATTTCGGTCGCACGCTCGGCGACGGACGCAGTACCTGAAGGTGTGCATTTCATCGCCGCCGACCTCGGTACTGCCGCCGGTTGCGCGAGCGCTACATCGGCGGTGCAAGAGCGGTTTGGCGGCGTGGATATCATCGTCAATGTGCTGGGCGGTTCCAGTGCCCCGGGCGGTGGTTTTGCGGTGCTGGACGATGAGCAGTGGTCCAGGGCGTTGAACCAGAACCTGATGGCCGCGGTGCGGGTGGACCGGGTGCTGTTGCCGGGGATGGTCGAGCGCGGGGCCGGGGTGATCATTCATGTGACCTCGATCCAGCGCGAATTGCCGTTGCCGGAGTCGACCACCGCGTATGCCGCTGCCAAGGCCGCATTGTCGACCTACAGCAAGAGCCTGTCGAAAGAGGTCACGCCCAAAGGTGTGCGGGTCGTGCGCGTCTCGCCAGGTTGGGTGGAGACGGATGCCTCGGTGGCACTCGCCGAACGGCTGGCGGAGGACGCCGGGACCGATTACGAAGGTGGCAAGCAGATCATCATGCAGGCGCTGGGCGGCATTCCCCTTGGCCGTCCCGCCAAACCCCAGGAAGTGGCGGACCTGATCGCCTTCCTGGTTTCGCCTCGTGCCGCGTCGATCAGCGGCACCGAGTACGTGATCGACGGCGGTACCGTACCCACGGTCTAGAGCGCCGGTTTGGCCACCTGCCATTTGAGCAGGCCATCCAGCACCGGGCACAAGCTCTGGCCCCACTCGGTCATGCGGTATTCCACCTTTGGCGGCACCACCGGGTAGACCGTGCGCTGCACCAGTCCATCGGCTTCGAGTTGGCGCAATTGCTGGGCGAGCATCTTCTGCGAGATGTCCGGGATCAGCCGCTCAAGGTCGGAATAACGCTGCACCTGGCCGCCGAACAGATGGAACAGAATGATCAGCTTCCAGCGCCCGCCGAGCCAGGCGAGGGTGGTTTCGACATCGGCTGCGGCGGTGGCGGGGGTGTAGGTTTTGCTCATCGCAGGGTTCCTGGGGGGCAGTGTCGCGAATCCGATCTCTTGTCTGACGGTACTCACCACAGAGGTTCTGTTCGATAAAGGAACCTGTTTATCAGCGCCGGCTGCTGACCTCGGCGGGCACATCATCCCCCGCCATGCGCTTGCGGAACAACGCCGTGCGCGCCAACAACAACGTGGTCACCGGCACCGTGATCGACAACAGGATCGGTATCAACCATCCGTGCAGTACCGGCCCGGACTTGAGCACCGAAAAATAGATGATCGACGCCAACGCCACGCACCACGCCCCCAACGTCGACGCCAGTGCCGGCGGGTGCATGCGCTGGAAGAAGTCCTTCAGGCGCAACAATCCGACCGCGCCCAGCAAGGCGAACACGCTGCTGAGCACCAACAGCACGGCCACCACGATTTCCATCCATAACGGCATCATTCGATCACCTCGCCACGCAACAGGAATTTCGCCAGGGCAAACGAGCCGACAAAGCCAAACAGTGCGATCAGCAGCGCGGCTTCGAAGTAGGTGTCACTGGCGTAGCGAATGCCCAGCACCAGCATCATCAGCATCGCCAGGATGTACAGGTAGTCCAGCGCCAGGACCCGGTCCTGGGCCGACGGCCCTTTGAACAGGCGCACGAGCGTCAGCACCATCGCCAGCGAGAACAGGAACAGGCTGAACAGGATCGCATTGGAGAGCAGGGCGCTCATTCGAAGATCTCCATCAGGGGCCGTTCGTAGGTGGTCTTGAAGTGCTCGATAAACGGCGCTTCATCGTCCAGGTCGAATACGTGCAACAGCAAAATGCTGCGGTCCAGCGCCAGTTCCGACCAGATGGTGCCGGGGATCACCGTGGTGATCATCGACAGTGCGGCCAGGCCGTTGGCGTCGCGCAGGTCCAGTGGGATCTTGATGAAGCGTGAACGCGGAGGCCGTGCGCCGCAGCGCAGTACGCCCCAGGCCACTTGCAGGTTGGAGACGATCACGTCGCGGCCCACCAGGAAGAACAGACGGATGATCACGCCCGGGCGGCGGATGCGGATCGGCAGCGGCCGCAGCGGGGCCATCATCAGCGGCGCAAGAAAACCCAACAGCGCGCCCAGCAGCAGATTGCCGGGGCTCACGGACAGGTTCAGCACCAACCACAGTACCCACAACGCCAGCGACAACCAGGGGGCAGGGAACAGGCGCTTCATGGTTGCACCTCCAGCGCAGCGGCCTTGGCTTCGGGACTCGGGATCGGCCGCGTGGCCATCACCGCCATCACATAATGCTCAGGGTTGTTCAGGCTCTCGGCGGTGGCCTGGGTGTAGCGCAACAGCGGTTCGGCCTTGAACGTCAGCGCGATACTCAAGCCCAGCAAAAAGAAGATCGGCACGCATTCAAAGCGCCGCAGCAACGGCGACGGGCGCTCCTCCGGGGTCCAGAACCGCTGAGTTCCCAGGCGGGCGAACGCGATCAACGAGGCCAGGCCGGAAAGGATCAGCAACGCCACCAGCCCCCAGGCCGCCGGGCGTACGGGCGCGTCGATGCTGACGCCCAGGCCCAGCGGGTTGACCAGTGCGCTCAGCAAGCTGAGCTTGCCGATGAATCCGGACAGCGGCGGCATGCCGATGATCAGCAGCGCGCAGGCGATAAAGCTCAAGCCGAGGAACGCCATGGTCCAGGGAATCACCTGGCCGACCACGGCTTGCTGTTCATCGTCGAGGTTCACACCAGGCCGTGGGTGCAAGGACTCCATGGCCTTGGGCAGCGCATCGATTTCCTCATCCAGCGGCAAGTCGTTGGCCGAGCGAGAGCGTTCGATCAGTTCGGCCAGCAGGAACAGCGCGCTCAACGCCAGGGTCGAGCTGACCAGATAGAACAGCGCCCCTGCGGTCAGGCTCGGCTGGGCGAAACCCACGGCAGACAGCAAGATCCCCGCCGATACCAGGATGCTCAGGCTGGCCATGCGCTCCAGGCGCTGGGCCGCGACCATCGCCAGCGCGGCGCAGATGATGGTCGCCATGCCGCCATAGATCAGCCAATCGCCGCCAAACAGTGCCGATGCACCGGCCTGGCCAGAGAACAGCAGGGTCCACAGGCGCAGCACGGTGTACACGCCGACCTTGGTCATGATCGCGAACATCGCCGCCACGGGCGCGCTGGCCGAGGAGTAGGCGGGCGCCAGCCAGAAGTTCAGCGGCCACATGCCGGCCTTGGCCAGGAACGCGGTGGCGAGGATCGCCGCACCCGCGTGCAGCAAGCCGCGATCGGCCTCGGGTACCAACGGGATTTTCAGCGCCAGGTCAGCGAAATTCAGCGTGCCGGTGACGCCGTAGATCATCGCCGCGCCAATCAGAAACAGCGACGACGCCAGCAGGTTGATCGCGATGTAATGCAGCCCGGAAGACACCCGCGCGCGGCCCGACCCGTGCAGCATCAAGCCATAGGAGGCTGCCAGCAGCACTTCGAAGAACACGAACAGGTTGAACAGGTCGGCGGTCAGGAACGCGCCGTACAGGCCCATCATCTGCACCTGGAACAGCGCATGAAAGCTGGTGCCCGCGCGGTCCCAGCGGGCCATGGCGAACAGCAGCGCGCTCACGCCGATGATGCCGGTGAGTACCAGCATCAGTGCCGACAGTTGATCCACCACCAGTACGATGCCGAACGGCACCTGCCAGTTGCCCGGCAGGTACACGCCAATCGAACCGGGCCCGCCTTTTTGCGTCCAGTACAGCAGCAACACGGCGATACCCAGGCCGATCAGGCTGGAGAACAGGTTGATGCGCGCCTTGAGCGGGCGGTGTTTCTCGCCGAGCATCAGCATCAGCGCGGCGGTCAGCAGCGGCAGCAGGATCGGCGCGACGATCAGTTGATTCATCCACGTCATTCGCGAGGCTCCCGGCCATCCACATGGTCCGTGCCGGTCAGGCCCCGGGAGGCCAGCAGCACCACCAGGAACAAGGCGGTCATGGCGAAGCTGATCACGATGGCCGTGAGCACCAGCGCCTGGGGCAGCGGGTCGGTGTAGTTGAGCAGGTCTTGCGGCACGCCATCCTTGATGATCGGCTCCTTGCCGATGAACAGGCTGCCCATGCTGAAAATGAACAGGTTGACCCCGTACGACAACAGGCACAGGCCCATCACCACTTGGAACGTCCGTGGCCGCAGGATCAACCACACGCCGGAGGCCGCCAGGACTCCAATGGCAATTGCGATGACTTCTTCCATCAGGCGGCTCCTTCCGTTGCGGCAACCACTTTGGCCTGGTTGCTCGGTTTATGGGCCCGCACCGACTGGTGACCGAGGGCGGTGAGCATCAGCAACGTCGAGCCGACGACCATGGCGTACACGCCGACGTCAAAGAACAGCGCGCTGGCGACGTGAAGATCGCCCAGCAGCGGCAGGCTGAAATGCCAGGTGTGGGTAGTGAGGAACGGGTAGCCCACAAACAGCGCGCCGAGCCCGGTAAGGGTGGCCGAGAACAGCCCGAAGCCCATCCAGCGCATGGGGCGCAGGCTCATCTGCGCCTCGACCCACTGCGTGCCGGCCACCATGTATTGCAGGATGAACGCCACCGACATCACCAGGCCGGCGACAAAGCCGCCGCCCGGCTGGTTGTGGCCGCGCATGAACAAGTAGAACGACACCACCAGCGCAATCGGCAGCAGCAGGCGCACCAGCACCGCCGGCACCATCATGAAGCCCAGGGCGGTGTCGCTGGCCTGGCGCGGGTTGACCAGGTCGGTGGCCACATCCGGCGCCAACTGGCGCTGTTGCGCGGGCAGTTGCATGCTTTCTTTCGACGGGCGGAAGCGCCGCAGCAGGGCATAGACCGTCAGCGCCACGGCGCCAAGTACGGTGATTTCGCCCAGGGTATCGAAGCCACGGAAGTCCACCAGCATCACGTTCACCACGTTGCTGCCGCCGCCTTCGGGCAGCGCGCGGCTCAAGTAGAACGAGGAAATGTCGTTGGGCGTCTGGCGGGTCAGCATCGCGTAGGACAGCAGCGCCATGCCGCCGCCCGCTACGGTGGCCAGCAGGAAGTCACGCACCCGGCGGATACGCGCCTTGCGCAGCGAGTTTGGCAGCGGCGAGACCTCTTCGATCCGCCGTGGCAGCCAGCGCAGGCCCAGCAGGATCAGCACGGTGGTGACCACTTCGACCACCAGTTGGGTGAGTGCCAGGTCCGGTGCCGAGAACCACACGAAGGTGATGCAGGTCATCAGGCCGCACACGCTGACCATGGTCAGGGCTGCCAGCCGGTGGTACTTGGCTTGCCAGGCGGCGCCCAGGGCGCAGGCAATCGCCAGCAGCCACAGGGTGACGAACACGATGGAGCCCGGGATCTTCGGCCGGTCGCCCCAGCTGAGGCCACTGTTGAGCATCGGGATCAGGCCGCCGATGACGGCCACCAGCACCAGCAGGAACAGCTGGGTCTGCAGGCGCTTGGTGCTGATGCGTTTTTCGATGCGGCGTACACCGCGCATCATCACCACCAGGCAGCGCTCGAAGCCGCGCTTGCCATTGAAGTAGCTGATCAGCGGCGGGTATTTGAAGCGGCCGCGCTTGAGCTGTTTGCGCAGCAGCAGGTAGAGCACCACGCCGCAACTCATGGCCACCAGGCTCATGATCATCGGCGCGTTCCAGCCGTGCCAGATAGCCAGGCTGTACTCCGGCAGCACACCGCCAACGACAGGCAATGCGGCGGCGGCGAGGATCGAGCCGACCACCTGGGCCGGAAAGATGCCCACCAGCAGGCAGGTGAACACCAGCAACTCGACCGGCGCGCGCATCCAGCGCGGCGGCTCGTGGGGTGTGTGGGGCAGGTTGGTGGCGGTGGGACCGAAGAACACATCGACCGTAAAGCGCAGGGCGTAGACCACGCTGAACGTGCCGGCGATGGTGGCGACCACCGGCAGGGCGAATTCCACCCAGGCCGTGGACGAGATGAACACCGTCTCGGCGAAGAACATTTCCTTGGACAGGAAACCGTTGAGCAACGGCACGCCCGCCATTGCAGCACTGGCCACCATGGCGAGGGTGGCGGTAAATGGAATCAGCCTGATCAGGCCGCTGAGCTTGCGGATGTCACGGGTGCCGCTTTCGTGGTCGATGATGCCGGCGGCCATGAACAGCGAGGCCTTGAACGTCGCGTGGTTGAGGATATGGAACACCGCCGCCACGGCGGCCAGCGGGCTATTGAGGCCCAGCAACAAGGTGATCAGCCCCAGGTGGCTGATGGTGGAATAGGCCAGCAGGCCCTTGAGGTCGTTCTGAAAGATGGCGCAATAGGCGCCGAGAAGCAGGGTGAGGGCGCCGGCACCGCCGACGATATAGAACCATTCTTCGCTGCCGGACAGCGACGGCCACAGACGGGCCAGCAGGAACACGCCGGCCTTCACCATCGTCGCCGAGTGCAGGTAGGCCGACACCGGCGTGGGCGCCGCCATCGCGTGGGGCAGCCAGAAGTGGAACGGGAACTGCGCGCTTTTGCTCAAGGCGCCGATCAGCACCAGGGCCAGCATCACCGGGTACAGCGCATGGGCACGAATCGCATCGCCCGCGGCGAGCACCGCGTCCAGGTCATAGCTGCCGACGATATGCCCCAGCAACATCACGCCCGCCAGCAGGCACAAACCACCGGCGCCGGTGACCATCAGCGCCATATAGGCGCCACGGCGCGCATCGGCGCGGTGGTGCCAGTAGCCGATCAACAGGAACGAGAACAGGCTCGTCAGCTCCCAGAAAAACACGATCTGGATCAGGTTGCCGGAAATCACCAGCCCGAGCATGGCGCCCATGAATGCCAGGAAAAACGCGAAGAAGCGCGGCACCGGGTCATCCGGCGACATGTAATAACGCGCATACAGCGACACCAGCGTGCCGATGCCCAGCACCAGCAATGAGAACAGCCAGGCGAATCCGTCCATGCGCAGCACGAAGTTCAAGCCCAGGCTGGGCAGCCACAGGAATTCTTCGCGGATCACGCCACCGTGGGCGATCTGGGGGTAGAGCAGGGCGACTTGAACGGTGCCGACCAGGGCCACCAGGCCCGCCAGCAGGGATTCGGTGTTACGTGCGTTGTGCGGCAGCAAGGCCGCCAGACAGCTGCCAAGAAACGGCAGAAGCAGTAGAACTATCAGGGACATAGGCTTCTAATCTGCAGGAGTTTGGGATGCATCATACGTGCCGCTTTCGCGATCACCAAACGGCAACATGTGGCAGGATCCTACAAGGTAGGCCGAAAGTTCCCATTTAGCACTGTTGACCCGGATCGTTCCCACGCTCCGCGTGGGAATGCATCCCGTGACGCTTTGCGTCACCTCGCGATGGACGCAGAGCGTCCGGGGCGGCATTCCCACGCAGAGCGTGGGAACGATCGGTTACGGCGCTTCCTGCTCCAGTTCGGCCGATTGCGCCGCCTCGCGCTGGCCCCTGGTCTTCAGCTCGCTGACGATCACCGCCGCCACGATCAACGCCGCCCCCAGCATGGCAAGGGGGGTAAACCGTTCTCCGGCGATTCGCCCGATCACGCCGGCCCACACCGGTTCGCCGGCATAGATCAAGGTGGCACGGGTTGGCGAAACGCTCTGCTGCGCCCAGTTCATCGCCACCTGGATGACCGCACTGGTCAGGCCCAGGCCCACGGCGCTGAACACCAGCAACCACGAGAAGTCCGGCAGCGCCTCACCCAACGGCACCACCATCAGGAACGACAGCATTGATGCGGTCGCCAGTTGCACCACGGTTACCCGGCGCACATCCACCTGGCCCGCGAACGCGCTGATCAGGATGATCTCGGCGGCCACCGCGATGGCGCAAATCAGCGTGGCGATTTCACCGGGGCTGAAATTCAGGGACGCGCCAGCGGGACCGGTGAGCAACATCAGGCCGGTAAACGCCAGCATGATGCCGATGGCTGGCATCAGCCCCGGGCGACGACCCAGCACCAACCATTGCAGCAACGGTACGAAGGGCACGTAGAGTGCGGTGATGAACGCCGATTGGCTGCTGGGAATGGTCTGCAAGCCGATGGTCTGCATGCCGTAGCCGAACATGATCGAGGTGCCGATGAACGCCCCGGCCTTCAGTTCGAACAGCGTCAGTCCACGCAAAGTGCGTAATGAAAAGAAGCCCACCACGATTGCTGCCGCCGCAAAACGCAGACCCACGAAAAACATCGGGCCGCTGACAGTCATGGCGTGCTGCACCAGCAAAAAGGTTCCGCCCCAGATCATGGTGATCACCACCAGGATGCATTCGGCTTTGCTGAAACGGTTGAAACGCGGGGAGGCATTCGGGGTGGTCATGGCGGCTCTGGTCTTGCAAGGGGAAGGCACGGACCGCACAATGCGCCGCACGCTGGGCAGTATACTGCGCACCCCTACCCATTGAGCAATATAGTGCACAAAGAAAATCCGCAACGGGCCTCGGTCCTGCAACACGTCAGCCAGAACGTTCGTCGTCTGCGTCACGCCGCCGACTTGAGCCAGACCGCGCTTTCGGAAAAGTCCGGGGTCAGCCGTCGCATGCTGGTGGCCATCGAGGCCGGCGAGAAGAACGTCAGCCTGTCCACCCTCGACCGCGTGGCCGAAGCCCTGGACGTGGCCTTCAGCGACCTGATCCAGGCCCCCGACGCCCCCGACCACAGTCGCATCAACGAACTGGCCTGGGCCGGGGAAACCCCAGGCAGCAAAGCCGTGTTGCTGGCCCGGGCCAAAGCCCGCCGCGAAGTCGAACTGTGGGAGTTGCGCCTGGAGCCGGGCGATCGTTACAGCCCCGATCCCGACCCGGAAGGCTGGAGCATGCAGCTGTTCGTGTTCGAGGGCTGCCTCACGCTGGTCCTGGGCGACGAAGAGAAACGCCTCGAAGCCGGTGAGTTTTTCATGTTCGCCAGCCGCCAGGCGTACGCGTACTGCAACAAGGATGCGGTGGCGGTGCGCTTCGTGCGCAATGTGGTGATCTAACTGTTCGCCCGGCAACAGTGGATAAACATTTTGCCCGCCCGTACGCGCGTCCTCATGCCTTTTTAACGCGGCAACCCGCTGATTTTATTGGCGATTAAATTCAGGCACGACTCCTGCAAACACTCCGGTATCCCATCGGAGCCTGGAGTCGGCCCATGTCAGCCCACCCTCAACACCCTGCCCATATCATCCGCTCGGACGCGGAAGCCATCGAGGTCGCCACGCGCCTGGCCGCCCGATTCGCGGTCGACGCCAGCGTGCGTGACCGCGAGCGCCGCCTGCCGGTGGCCGAGCTCGACGAATTCTCTGCCAGCGGCCTGTGGGGCATTACTATCCCCAAGGCCTACGGCGGCGCCGAGGTGTCCTATGTGACGGTGGCCGAGGTGATCAAACTGATCTCCGCCGCCGACCCGTCCCTGGGGCAAATCCCGCAGAACCACCTGGGTGTGGTCGACATCCTGCTGCAAACCGCCAGCGAGGAACAAAAGCAGCATTACTTCGGCAAGGTCTTGCAGGGCTATCGCTTCGGCAATGCGTTTTCGGAAGCCAAGAGCAAAAACGCCGGCACCTTCGACACCCGGATTCGCTTCCACGGCGACACCGCGCGCATCAACGGCGAGAAGTTCTACTGCACCGGCGCCTTGTTCGCCCACATCGTGCCCACCGTGGGCAATAACGAAAAAGATCAGGCGTTCATCGCCTTTGTCGAACGTGACGCCCACGGCCTGAGCGTGATCGACAGCTGGGACGGCTTCGGCCAGCGCACCACCGCCAGCGGCGGCGTGATTCTCGACGGCGTCACCGTGCCGTTGAGCGCAGTGATCCCGGCCCACCTGGCCTTCGACCAGCCCACCGCCAACGGCCCGATCTCGCAGATCATCCAGGCGGCGGTCGACACCGGCATCGCCCTGGGCGCTCTCGAGCAGGCGAAGATCTATGCACGCCAGGCACGGCCCTGGATCGACAGTCAGCAGGATCACGGCTGGCAAGACCCGTTCACCATTGCCGCCATCGGCGACCTTGAATGGCGGGTGCACGGCACCGAAGCCATCCTCGCCAAGGCTGGCCTTGCGGTGGATCGCGCGCTGGCCGAGCCCAGTGAAGACAGCGTGGCCCAGGCCTCGCTGGTGGTTGCCCAGGCCAAGGTGTTGTCGGCGGAAACCGCGTTGCTCGCCAGCAGCAAACTGTTCGAACTGGCCGGCACCCGCTCGGTCACCGGCAAACACAACCTCGACCGTTTCTGGCGCAATGCGCGCACCCACACCCTGCACGACCCGGCTCGCTGGAAATACCACCTGATCGGCAACTACGTGCTCAACGGCGTGAAGCCCGCGCGCCACGCCTGGAACTGAGGAGACCTGTCCATGACCGCCCTGAATCAAGCGCGCCAACTGTTGGAAAGCACGCGTCGTCATGTCGAGAAAAGCGATGACCCGTACGTGATCAGCCGCTTCGGCGATTTGCAGATCCGCGTCGACGTGGCCGCTGCCTTGCTGGAACGCGTCGACACCCACCCCAGCCCCGTCGCCGCTACCGAAGCGCAAATCGCCGCCGCCGAAGCACTGATTGCAGTGAGCAACGCCGAATTCGAATTGACCGGCCAACGCACCGCACTGCTGCCGACCCTCGATGACCCCCTGCGCTGGAAATACCAGGTGGTCGGCAACTATCACCTCAACGGAGTGCTTTGATGTCCCGTGAAATTCGCCTGAATGCCTTCGACATGAACTGTGTCGGCCACCAATCCCCCGGCCTGTGGGCGCACCCCCGTGACCGTTCGTGGCAGTACAAAGATTTGGAGTACTGGACCGAGCTGGCCAGGATCCTCGAACGCGGCAAGTTCGACGGCCTGTTTATCGCCGACGTGCTGGGCATCTACGACGTGTACAACGGCAATGGCGACGCGGCCATTCGCCAGGCCACCCAGGTGCCGGTCAACGATCCGTTGTCGCTGATCGCACCGATGGCGCTGGTCACCGAGCACCTGGGTTTTGGTCTCACGGCCTCGTTGTCGTTCGAGCATCCGTATCCCTTCGCGCGCCGTCTCTCCACCCTCGATCACCTGACCCAGGGCCGCATCGGCTGGAACATCGTCACCTCCTACCTGGAAAGCGGTGCCAAGAACCTCGGCCAGAAAGCCCAGACCGAACACGACGCGCGCTACGACTATGCCGAAGAATACCTGGAGGTCTGCTACAAACTCTGGGAAGGCAGTTGGGAAGAGGGCGCCGTGCTGCGTGACCGCGAACGCCGGGTGTTCAGCGACCCGAGCAAAATCCACGAGATTCGCCATGTCGGCAAACACTTCCAGGTGCCCGGCATTCATCTGTGCGAGCCGTCGCCGCAGCGCACACCGGTGCTGTACCAGGCTGGAGCCTCCAGCCGGGGCAAGCAGTTCGCCGCCGAACAGGCCGAGTGCGTGTTCGTCGCCGCGCCGTCCAAGGTGCTGCTCAAAAAGACCGTCGCCGATATCCGCCGGCGTGCCGCCGAGGCCGGGCGCGATCCCAGGAAGATCCTGATCTTCAACCTGCAAACGGTGATCGTCGACGAAACCGACGCCAAGGCCCAGGCCAAGTTCGACGAGTACAAAGGCTACGTCAGTTACGAAGGTGCCATGGCGCTCATCTCCGGCTGGACCGGCATCGACTTCAGCCAATTCCAGCCGGATGAACCGCTCAAGCATGTGCACACCAATGCCATTCAGTCGGCGGTGGAGGCGTTCTCCACGGCGGACCCGAACAAGGTCTGGACGCCCAGGGAGCTGGCCGAGTGGGTCGGTATCGGCGGCTTTGGCCCGCTGTTCGTCGGTGGCCCGCAAACCGTGGCGGACCTGTTGCAGGAGTGGGTGGAAGAGACCGATGTGGACGGCTTCAACCTGGCCTATGCACTGACCCACGAAACCTTCATCGATGCCGTCGACTGGCTGGTGCCGGAGTTGCAGAAGCGTGGCGTGTACAAGACCGAATACGCCAAGGGCACGTTGCGCGAGAAGTTGTTTGGTGACGGTGCACGGCTGGGCGAGAACCACCCCGGCGCCAGCTACCGCGACCTCAAGGCCTCCAGCCTCTGACTGAGACACCACGATCAGTGTGGGAGCTGGCTTGCCTGCGATAGCGGACTACCCGTTGATGCATTTCTGGCTGACCCACCGCAATCGCAGGCAAGCCAGCTCCCACAGTGGATCGGCGACGTTTCAAATCATTCAGCCAGCGGACCACCGCACGCACATCACCCCAATAGGAGAACCTCCCTATGAGCGTGCACGAACTCAAACGGCCGCAGGCACTGGAATGGCCCGCCGAACTGCTCGGTAACCTGCCCAAGGCGTTGGAACAGCTGCACCACTGGGCGCAGATCACGCCGCTGCACATCGCCCTGCGCCACAAGCGCCAGGGCCAGTGGCATGCGTGGCGCTGGATCGATGTGCTGCGTGATGTCGAGCGCCTGGCGGACGGCCTGCGTCAGCAGGGTTTCGACACATCATCACGGCTGGCCCTCAGCGGCGCATTCGAGCCGAACCTCTTGCTGCTGGCCCTGGCGGCTCAGTCCATTGGCGGCCAGGTGGTGACCCTGGCCGATGACCTGGAACTCGAACCCTTGCAACACCATCTGTGGCGCATTCGCCCCAGCCATGGCTATACGCACAACCGCCAACAGGTGCGGCATTGGCAGTCGGCCAACCTGCTGGATTTTGCCCGCTTGCTGGGCCCGGTGGAGCCGGCGCAGCACCTGCAACGCTGGTGGCAACCCACCGGCGAAACCGCGCTGTGGAGCGAAGAGGGCACCCATTGGCAAGGTGGCCTGGCGGTGGTGCTGGAGCAATGGCTGAACAGCGGCCACGGGTTGGCCTTCCCGGAAAACCCGGCATCGGCGCGGCGTGATCGCAGTGAAATTGCCCCCACCGGCCTGCTGTTGTCCGCCACGCGTTTGCAACACCTGGCCGATGAGATCGAAAGCCGCCTGGCGCCCCACGGTACCTGGCGTCGACGGGTGTGCGACTGGGCCATCGCCCACCCGCAAAGCGGCCTGCGGCGGCTGCTGAAAAACCGCGTGCGCAAGCTGCTGGGGTTCCAGCGCCTGGCCTACATCTGGCAACCCGTCAAATCCACTGCCGAGCCCACGTGGCTGGCGGAGTTCAAACGAGACATCGCATGAGCCAGGCCATTCTTCAGGTGCGGGATATCTCGCTGTCGTTCAAGGGGGTCAAGGCCATCAATGCCTTGTCCTTCGAGGTGTTGCGCGGCGAGATCTGCGCGTTGATCGGGCCGAATGGTGCCGGCAAGAGTTCGTTGCTCAATGTGCTCAACGGCGTGTACCGCTTCGACGCCGGCGAGATCGTCTTCGAGGACCGGCACTTCCACCGCATTGATCCTTTGGGCGCAGCCCGGCGTGGTATTGGGCGCACGTTCCAGAACAACGCGCTGTTCAAGAAGATGAGCGTGCTCGACAACCTGCTCACCGGCCTGTCGCGGCACGCGCACACCACGTTTATCGAGCAGGCCCTGGGTTTGCCTCGTGCGCGCCGTGAAGCCGAAACCTTCCGCCTGCGAGCACAGAACATCCTTGAGTTTCTTGAACTGCAAGCGCACCGCGACGTGTTGGTGGGCAACCTTTCCTATGGCCTGCAAAAGCGCGTGGAACTCGGCCGGGCGCTGATCGCCGGGCCCAGCCTGTTGCTGCTGGATGAGCCGATGGCCGGGATGAACGCCGAAGAGAAACAGGAAATGGCGCGCTTCGTCGCCGACGTGAACCGTGATCTGGGCACCACCGTGGTCTTGATCGAACACGACATGGGCGTGGTGATGGGCCTGTCCGACCATGTGGTGGTGCTCGACTACGGGCGCAAGGTCGGTGACGGCACGCCTGCCGAAGTCCAGGCCAACCCCGAGGTGATCGCGGCTTACCTGGGGGCGGTGCACCGATGACCTTCTTCTTCGAAACCCTGCTCGGCGGCCTGCTCGCCGGCACTATGTATTCGCTGGTCGCCATCGGCTTCGTGCTGATCTACAAGGCCAGCGGCGTGTTCAATTTCGCCCAGGGCTCGATGTTGCTGTTCGCCGCACTGACCTTTGTCAGCCTGCATGACCAGGGCGTGCCGTTTGCCCTGGCGTTGCTGCTCACGGTGGTCGTGATGATCGTCGGCGCGGTGCTGATCGAGCGCCTTGTGCTGCGTCCCTTGGTGAATCGTTCGCCCATCACCTTGTTCATGGCCACGCTGGGCCTGTCGTTCATCATCGAAGGCCTGGCCCAGGGCTTGATGGGCTCGCAAGTGCGCGCGCTCGACCTGGGCATCGACGACGTACCGCTGTTTGTCGGCCCGCTGATGCTCAGCCAGTTCGACCTGATCGCCGCCGCCGCTGCGGTGGTGCTGGTGACGGTGCTGGCGCTGCTGTTCAACAAGACCCGCATTGGCGTGTCGCTGCGCGCGGTGGCGGATGACACCACGGCGGCGCTGTCCATCGGCATCAACCTCAACCGCATCTGGCAGATCGTCTGGGCGGTGGCGGGCGTTGTCGGGCTGGTGGCGGGCCTGCTGTGGGGCGCGCGCCAGGGGGTGCAGTTTTCCTTGTCGCTGGTGGTGCTCAAGGCTTTGCCGGTGCTGATCATCGGCGGTTTCACCTCGATTGGCGGGGCGATTGTCGGTGGGCTGATCGTCGGCGCGGCGGAGAACCTGGCCGAGGTGTACATCGGCCCGTTGATCGGTGGCGGCATCACGCCGTGGTTCGCCTACGTCCTGGCCCTGGCCTTCTTGTACATCCGTCCCGCCGGCCTGTTCGGCGAGCGCGCCATCGAGCGAGTCTGAAACCATGTCGATCCCCGTTGTTCAAGAAACCGCGCCGTTGTTGCTGATTCAACGGCGCATCCCCTGGGGCCTGACCGGCCTGCTGGCGCTGGCGTTTATCGTGGTGCCGCTGTGGGGCAATGACTATTGGCTGAATGCGATCCTGATCCCGTTCCCGGTGCTGTCGCTGGCCGGGTTGGGCCTGAACCTGCTCACCGGCTACACCGGGCAAACCTCGGTGGGCGCTGCCGGTTTCATGGCCGTCGGTGCGTTTGCCACCTATGGGTTTCTGCTGCGTCTGCCGGAGTTGGGCTTGCCGGTGGCGCTGCTCGGCGGCGGGATCATCAGCGCCCTGGTTGGCCTGCTGTTCGGGCTGCCAAGCTCACGCATCAAGGGCTTTTACCTGATGGTCACCACCCTGGCTGCGCAGTTCTTCCTGGAGTGGCTGTTCGTCAAGTTTCCCTGGTTCTACAACTACGGCTCGTCCGGGACCATCTCGGCGCCCAAGCTGGCGCTGTTCGGTCAAGACCTCAACACGCCGTTGGGGCGCTACCTGCTGACGCTGGTGACGGTGCTGCTGCTCACCTGGACCGCCCTCAACCTGGTGCGCAGCCAGGTGGGGCGCAACTGGATGGCGATCCGCGATATGGACACCGCCGCTGCGGTGGTCGGCATCCCGGTGGCGCGCTACAAGCGCCTGGCGTTTGCCGTCAGCTCGTTCTACTTGGGCATAGCGGGTGCGTTGTGGGCCTTCGCTTACCTGGGCACGGCCAGCGCCGGCAGCTTCGATATCAATCGCTCGTTCCAGATCCTGTTCATCATCATTATCGGCGGCATGGGCAGCATCGCCGGCAACTTCGTCGGCGCGGCCTTTATCAGCCTGCTGCCGATTTTCCTCAGCCACGCCGGGCAGGCGTTGTTCGGCGGTTCGGTGGACGCGGGGCAGTTGCAGAACCTGCAAAAAATCATCTTTGGCGTGTTGATCATCGTGTTCCTGATCAAGGAGCCCGAGGGCTTGATTCGTCTGCTGCACAACCTTCGCGACCGGCTGCGTCAGTGGCCTCTACGTTTCTGACTGATAAGAGAACTCCCATGCGTGCATCCTTGAAACGTTCATTGGCCGGCGCTGCTTTCGCGCTGGCCGCTGTTACCGGTGCCGTGCCACAGGCCGTGGCTTCGCCCGATCAGCAATTCATCCCGTTGGCCACCTACCGGGTCGGCGCCTACGCCTCCAGCGGTGTGCAGGTGTGGGCCGGGATGATCGACTACCTGCGCTACATCAACGAGGTCGAAGGCGGCATCAACGGCGTGAAGCTGGTGTGGCAGGAATGCGAGACCGAATGGACGGCGGAGAAGGGCATCGAGTGCTACGAGCGCTTCAAAAATGGCCTGGACGGCGCGCCCGTGGCGGTGTACCAACCCAACGGCGCACCGGCGGCGTATGCCCTGAGCGAGCGGGCGGAAGTGGACAAGATCCCGCTGATCACCCTCGGCTATGGCCGCACCGAAGCCACGGACGGCACCGTGTTCCCGTACAACTTCCCGGTGATGCTGACCTTCTACAGCGAAGCCTCGACCCTGGTGAACTACATCGCCCAGCGTGAAGGCGGGTTCGACAAGCTCAAGGGCAAGAAAATCGCCACGGTCTACCACGACTCGGCGTACGGCCGCGAAACCCTCGGCCCGCTCAAGCTGCTCGCCGAGAAATACGGCTTTGAAAATATCCAGATTCCGGTCGCCGATCCCGGCAACGAACAATCCGCGCAATGGCGCCAGGTGCGCCAGGCCAACCCGGACTGGGTGTTCCTGCGCACCTGGGGCGTGTCCACGCCGGTGGCGGTGAAGACCGCCGCGCGCTTCGGCTTCCCGGTGGACCATATCATCGGCGACATCTGGGCCAGTTCCAGCGAGGACGTGCTGCCCGCAGGCGCTGCCGCCAAGGGCTACCTGGCGCTGACGCCGTATCCGGCGGGTGCCGACTTCGAGATCCACAAGCGCCTCAAGCAATTCATCCTCGACAAGGGCCACAGCGACCTCAAGGACCTGAAAAACTTCGGCAGCGTCTACTACAACTCCGGCCTGGTGAACGCTGCCGTGGCGGTGGAAGCGATCCGCACCGCCCAGGGCAAGTTCGGCAAGCGCCCGCTCAACGGCGAAGAAGGTCGCTGGGGCCTGGAGCACCTGAATATCGACGATGCTCGCCTCAAAGACATGGGCTACCTGGGCCTTATGCAAAACCTCAAGCTGTCGTGCCGTGACCACGAAGGCGGCGGCTCGGCGCGAGTGCAGCAGTGGGACGGCGCCAACTGGGCCTTGATCAGCGACTGGATCGCCGCCGACCGTGCGCTGTTGCGCCCGTTGATCGATGAAAAATCCGCGGCCTTCGCCAAGGAAAAAGGCCTGACGCCGCGCACCTGCACCGGGGATGAATAACCCATGAACCCGCCCGCCGCCGAATCGGCCAGCCAAGCGCTGTTGACGGTCAATGACATCGAAGTGATCTACGACGGGGCGATCCTCGCGGTGGCGGGGGTGTCGCTGGAAGTGCCCAAGGGCGCCATCGTCGCCTTGCTCGGTGCCAATGGCGCCGGCAAAAGCACCACACTCAAAGCCATCTCCGGGCTGGTACGCGCCGAACGCGCCGAGGTCAGCCGGGGCGCGATCGCATACGCAGGCCGGGACCTGGCCGGCATCGACCCCAGCCAGCGTGTGCGTCAGGGCATGGTGCACGTGCTGGAAGGCCGCCACGTGTTCGGCCAGTTGAGCGTGGAAGATAACCTGCGCAGCGGCGGCTTTGTACGGCGCCTGAGCCGCAAGGTATTGGAGCATGACCTGGAGCGCGTGTATGCCTGGTTCCCCCGGCTCAAGACCAAACGCCACACCCGCGCCGGGCTCACCTCCGGCGGCGAGCAACAGATGGTCGCCATCGGCCGGGCGTTGATGACCCGTCCTGAACTGGTACTGCTCGATGAGCCGTCCATGGGGTTGGCGCCGATGATCGTGCAGGAGATTTTCGAGATCATCGCGCAGCTCAACCGCGAGCAACAGGTGAGCTTCCTGATCGCCGAGCAGAACATCAACGTCGCGCTCAACTATGCGTCCCGGGGCTATGTGCTGGATACTGGGCGGGTGGTCCTGAGTGGCAGCGCCGCCGACTTGCGGGCGCGGGGCGATTTGCATGACATTTATCTGGGTAAACAGTAAGGGCGAATCTGCATGACTGAATCCATCCGCAACGCCGATGTCCTGATCATCGGCGGCGGTCTAAGCGGCACCCTGCTGGCGGTGCAACTGCTGCGCTTGCCCGGTCAACGGCGCATCCTGGTGATCGAGCCGCGCGCCGAACTCGGCCGGGGCGAGGCCTACAGCGCCGTCGAGTTGGGCCACACGCTGAACGGCAACGCGGCGCGCATGAGCGTCGACCTGGACAATCCCGACGACCTGACCCAATGGCTCACTGACTACATCGGCAACGGCGGCTGGCCTGAGTCGCGACAGCAGCACGTGCCGATCAGCGAGCTGTTCCCACCGCGCGGGCTCTTCGGGGTGTACGCGCAGCAACGGTTGGCCGAGGCTCAAGCCGCGTCGATATCCACGGTCGAGCATGTGCGTGCCGAAGGGGTCGACCTGCAGGTCGATGAGCATTCCATACGGCTCACCCTCGATAACGGCCAACAACTGCGTGGCGCGCGGGCGGTGCTGGCCACCGGCATGTTCCCGGCGGCCCGTACGCCGCAAACCGAGTCCAGCGGCCTCAACGCAGCAGCGGTGGACCCTTGGGACGTGCAGGCCATGACCTCAATCGATCCACAGGCGCCGGTGCTGATCATCGGGTCCGGGCTGACCATGGTGGACGCCGTGGTGTCCCTGGAGCAGGCCGGCCATCGCGGGCCCATCGAGGTGTTTTCGCGGCACGGCTTGTTGCCCCATGTGCGCCGACAACCGCCGAGCTGGGTGGATTTCCTGGCCGAGGACCACCGCCTGCGCAGCCCCCGGCAATTGCTGCGCGCGCTGCGTGAACAGTGCCGTCTTGCCCAGGCGCAGGGTATCGATTGGCAAGCGCCGCTGGACACGGTGCGTGCCCATATCGGCCGGTTGTGGAGCCAGGCCAGTGACCGCGAGAAACGCCAGTTCGTACGTCATGTGCGGCCCTGGTGGGAAAGCCACCACCACCGCTCACCGCCGTTGAGCGCGCAGTTGGTGGCGAAGCTGCATGCCGCCGGGCGTTTGCGGATCCGCGCGGCTTCGTACAAAGGGGTGGAACCGTCGAGCGAGGGCGTGACGATCCGTTTGCGTTACCGTGGCGAGCAAGCCGTGACTCAAGTGTCCGGGGCGGCGCTGATCAATTCCAGCGGCATCGAATACGACTGGCGCCGCGTGGCCCGGCCCCTGCCGCGACAGCTGCTCAAACGCGGGCTGATCCAGCCCGGGCCGTTGGCGCTGGGGATTGCAGCGGATGCGACAGGCGCGGTACTCGATGCCCAGGGCCAGGTCAGCCAGCGGCTGTTCGCCATGGGCCCGCCGTTGCGGGGCATGTGGTGGGAAAGCACGGCGGTGACCGATGTGGCGCTGCAAGCCAAGGCGCTGGCCGCCCGGCTGACACAAATCTAACTGTGGGAGCGGGCTTGCTCGCGAATACGGTGCGTCAGTGATGGATGTGT